>JAGYLT010000059.1 GCA_018400545.1 Bacteroidales bacterium | reverse complement strand
TAGTCGGTGCCTTTGGTTTCGCCGGCATCTTTATAATACCATCCCCAGCCCCAACCCCAGTAGTAGTAGGGGTAATACTGGTAAACGGCATAGTTCTTCGTGGCCATGGCCGAGACTGTCAGGAAAAGGTCTGGCTGATTGTTTTCAGGATCAGGTTCCAGGGTATAGCCGTAATCCAACATGTTGGTTTTTACCAGGTCGATAATCATATCATCGAAATCTCTTCCCAGTTCCACATTGTTGTCTTCGTCAAGCGAATCTATAATGTGAACAACCGAATCATAAAAGTAGTAGGTCTGAGTTTGCTTGAAATCAAACTGGTCGTCGTAAGCAGTGGTAACCAGGTCCAGGTCGGAGTAACTTACATCGTCGCCTGGATAGCAGGCACTAAAGAAAATGGCGCTGAAAATGGCCATCATGCCCAAAAGTGAAAGTAATGTTCTCTTTTTCATTTTTATCAGTATTCGTTTTAAGTTTTATATTATAATTTCAAAATAGTCGAATTAGTTCACTTTTTAATTAGTATCCGAAAGAAAACCCATAAATTCGATTTTCAACATTAATAGTTTTCTTGTAGGCACTAATGAAATCGCTTAAAATAAAATGTATGCATTTAAATTTCATGCTGCAAAAGTAGGCTGATTTTTTTTGCCAGGATTCATTACAAATTATGCACATTCTGATTCTGACTTTTATTCACTAAATTTGCCGTTAATCAATGCACAGGTGGTTATGAAAATATGCTATTGCTTTTTACTCGTTTCTTTGTTTTTGGTTTCCTGTAATCCGGACAGGAACCGGGATGATACCGGAATTGGTTATGATGGGCTGTACCTGGAAATGTCACCCGAGATGATGAACAATACGATTCTCGTTAAGGGCGAGGTGGTTTACGTGCCGGTGTATTCCGAAATTTTTCACACCGATATGAGCCGGAAAGTTAAACTTTCAGCAACACTTAGCATCCGCAATACCAGCATGGACAGCGAAATAATCGTAAGTGTGGTTGATTATTACGATACCCATGGAAAGCTTATCCGCCATTACCTTTCCAGCCCGGTAAAACTCAAACCCCTTCAGACCATCAATTACGTGGTTGAATACAAAGAAGCTGAAGGTGGCACCGGAGCCAATTTTATTGTGGAATGGGTTGCGGAAAGAGAAGTTCCCGAGCCGGTCATCGAATCAGTGATGATTGGCGGTTCGTCTTCGCTGGGCATTTCGTTCATCTGCGAGGGTAAGGTGATAAAATACGTCAACGAATAATTTGCGCACCCGGAATTTAATAAACCCGGTCTGCTTTCTCCCCGTAGGATTTGTAGTAAAAATCATCGTTTTTAAACAAAGCGAAATTCAGTGAGATGTAAAACACGTTCGCATTCAAAAACTCATAGGGTTTTACCTGCGATCCGTCGCTGAGGGTTTCCGTATAATCCTTGTTGTGAAAGTTGGTGAGGTAGTATTTGAATTTCAGGTTGCCTCCGTAAGGAAACTGAATCCCAACCAAAAATGTATGATAGATGGATGGAACCCTGTTGCTGAACCAAACATTGAATTTATCCGTTTTCTTCTCATTCTCAAAGGTTTTCTCCTTGTAGTTGAGCGGGAATTCGATTTCATAACCGCCATATAAAAACAACCTTCCCAGCTCACCGATCTTAACACCGAGCGGGATGCCGGCCGTATAGTTCCTGAATTTTTTCTTTACGGTATTTTTAGCACCCGGGTACTGGTAATTGTCGTAAATGAAACCAACATTCCGGATGTTGATCCCGGTGAAAACCCCGAAATTTTTTCCCAGGTCGTAGTTGGCCAGGTTCTGGAAGTTGAACACCGGCGACCACCGGATGATGTTCCCGGTTTCTGAACCATTGTCGTCGATAGTGGCGAAAGAGAAGATCATTTCTCCGCCTGAAGTGGTGTAGAAGCCACTGTTGTTTTGTGCTGCAGCGGATCCCCAAAACAGCATTGCTAATGCAAAAATGGTGTAAAGTTTAGTTTTCATATTCCTGTTTTATTTGTTAAAATTCAGGCAACCAAATTTCTTTTTTAATCATAAACCGCCGGGCCAGAATAAAATTCACAAATCCGTATTGGATGGTCATCACATTTTCGATGCCGGTGGTTTTGTTTTGATGATAAAAACTCGCGGCTGTGAGCCCAAAGTACCACTGATCATAGTTGTACCCGGCGGCCATTTTAAAAGATGCGATAGGATTAACCTGAAAGCTGTGTTTTTGTTTACCGCCGGATTCGTTAAATGTGCTGTAAACATAAGCAAGGCCTACATCCAGCGACAGGGAGAGAAAAAATCGTTCCAGTGCAACCAACGTATGTGCATATCCGAAACGCGCGTTTGTGGTAATGCCCCGCACGCCGGTAACCTGATTTTGGTTAAAGGCATCGTCGTAAATAAGATTCTGCGGAATAAATGACGAATCAGCCGAAATACGATGGTAATTCATGCTTCCCCCCATGATAACCGATCCCGCACTTTTGCGCTGAACCTCGGTTTGGGAAAATGAAGCGATGTACGAGAATTTTTCTGGTTTTACGATGTGGGTATAATCAATGCCGGATGAAAATACGCCAATGTCAGGACGAATAAGATACGTTTCTCCCGAGGGCCAGTCCCTGATCATCGATGCGGAATTTTCGAGGTAAAATCCTTTATACTCCTGGAAATAAACATTTATAAAACCTTTGCGAAGGATAAAGTTGGTTTGAAAATCGAAATAGCCAGTTTCGCCATATATGGATTTGTCGTTTTCATCCACCATTTTGAAGCCGAAACTGAATCCGATCCATTTGTAATTCAGCCCGAAACCCAGCGAATTATTTCCGTTGGGCACATAGTTTAGCTCGTACCCGTCTTTTTGATCTTCGATATCAAGGAACAATATTTTGCCATTCACATAGCCTTTTAAGGTGAGCGCATCCGGGAAGGTCCTGATATAATTGGTGTCGATATCCGATTCGAATAATTCCATCGGGTTCTGGCCTTTCGACGTCACAACTGCTAACAGCAGTATGATTATCGGCAATATTTGCACCCTGTTCTTCATATTAGATTTTCAACCTTGCCATCCGCTTTCGCATACATCGAAATGAAATTAACCGGTGAATATTGCCGGACTTTAAAATTATTCAAAAGAAAATCGGGCAGGATATGGAAACCGTTTCAGAAAATTCGTGCTGTTGACCGAATCAGATCATTGTTTTCACATCGGTGTTCAGCGATTTAATGCTGAGCATAATGCAAATGATTACAGTTCCGACAGCCACCAGGGAAAGCAGTAAATAGTCCTCGGAGAAAAGGCAGAAATTATAGAATCCCTGGAAGAAAATGGCGGCGCCAAGCCCGGTAATGGAATCGATAAAGGAAGGCTTTCTGAACTTTCCCATCCCGATAAAAAACCCAAGGATGATACCTGTGAAAATATTTGCAAACGGCATGGAATAAAGCAAAATACCCAATGAGTTGGTATAGTCCCATTCGAAAAAGTAAAATACGTTGGCAACCGTTGCATAGCCCATCGAAATCATGATGGCATACAAAATACCGTCGAAAGGTTTGGTGAGTGCATCGTTGGTGATGTATTTGTATCTCAGGATCAAAAACTTAAACACTTCAGCCATCAAAGCTACAACAGCGAATGCGAAAAACAGAATTCGCCGGATGCTCGATGCATGTTCAAGCCAGTAATGTTTCACGTAATAGAAAACCACAATCATGGGTATTGCAGCCAGTAACCCAAAGAAATAGGAGCTTAGAAATAGCCGCCATGCTTTTTTTTCCATGGCTCCACTACCAAGCATAAGCAGCAGGAGAAAGATTGCCGGAGCAATAATTAATGGGATGTATTCGGTCACAATAATCGTTTTTGCGTTATCAGTTTCTGATAATTGATAAATTTGAAGCAAAAATATAAAAATTTTGAAAGGACTGGTTATAAAATCTACAGGCAGTTGGTTTCTGGTGAAGACATCAGAAGGTCAATTGATTAACTGCAAAATAAAAGGTAAATTCAGGCTCAAAGGCATTAAAACCACCAACCCGGTTGCGGTGGGCGACAGGGTAGTGGTGGATATCCCAGATGGTCAGGAAATAGGGGTGATCAAGGAAATTTTGCCCCGCGATAACCACATCATACGGAAATCTACAAAATTATCTAAGCTTTCGCATATTATTGCTGCAAATGTCGATTTGGCCCTGCTTGTTGTTACCATCAGGGAGCCCAGAATTACCGCGGGTTTTATCGATCGGTTTCTCGTTACCGCCGAAGCATACCATATCCCGGCAGCTTTGGTATTTAATAAGATTGATATTTATCAGCCACCTGATTTAAGAAGGCTGGATGAACTTTGCAGTATTTATGAAGATGCAGGATATAAAACTTTCAGGGTTTCGGCGCTGACAGGGGAAAATGTTTCCATGCTAATAGAAGAAATCACCGACAAGGTTAATCTTTTTTCAGGGGTTTCCGGAGTTGGAAAGTCAGCACTGATAAATCAACTTGAGCCCGGTCTTACCATAAAAACCGGGAACATTTCAGATTATAATAAAAAGGGCAGGCATACCACCACCTTCCCCGAAATGCACCCGCTGTCATTTGGCGGATACGTAATCGACACGCCGGGCATCAAGGAATTCGGGCTGGTGGAATTCCGCAGGGAAGAAATTGCCGAACGGTTCCCTGAGTTTCGCAGATATCAGCATGATTGCCGTTTTAACAACTGCACACATATCCATGAACCCGGATGTGCTGTGAAACAAGCCATTGAAGATGGAAAAATCGCGATATCGAGATACGAAAGTTACCTGCGAATTTATGACGACGACTACCTGGAAAAGGAGCTCTGGGAATGGGAGTAGAAAGTTTTATTTAGCGGCTTACTTTTTGCAATGTAATTTGTTATCATGAAAACCGTTGTTCTACTCATATCAATACGAATGCATGACAGCCATTGAACTCATAAACGATGTTATCATTCCGCTGGAGCCCGGCGATAAGGTTTCTGCAGCGCTGCGACAGATGGATGAAGTGCGCATTGGCCACCTGCCGGTAATCCAGGATAAAAAGTTGCTAGGACTCATTTCTGGTGACGACTTGCTGCAGGCCAATGATGAATCCATGCCTGTGCATGAATTCTCAAGATTCCTGCACCTCTTCAGTGTTAATCAGCACGATCATTGTTACAACGCTCTGCAGGTGATGGTAGAAAACAGGTTGAGCCTGATTCCGGTAACCGACCAAAACAATTATTACCTCGGTGCCATTAACGGCGAAGACCTGCTTAATGCCACCTCCGACATTTTATCGGTGAAAAATCCGGGGGGTATTATCATTCTTCATGTAAATGAAAAAGATTTTTCACTGGCTGAGATTGCCCGGCTGGTCGAATCAAACGACATTAAAATCCTGAGTGTAGGTGTTCATAGTGCTCCGGGGTCAACACTACTACAAATCACACTTAAATTGAATAAAATTAATATCGAGCCTGTAATCCAGACATTTATCCGGTTCGATTACGATATTAACGCTTATTTTGGAGAAAACGAAAAAGATGAGGAATTGCTGCGCGACAGGTACGACTCCCTGATGCATTACCTGAAAATGTAGTGAGAGCTTCCTGTTTCCTGCCCCTTTCATTTTTTCAACTACTTTTGATCTTTTGCAATCGGAAATCGCATGAGGCTAACTTTATTGTGCACCATTCTTCTGGTATTTGGCGCGGTTTACGGTCAGCGCAAGGCACAGGTAATTTCGGGATCAGCATACGACAGTGTGTTGATTTATTCGAATACCAATGATCTTGATGTAAAGCTGATCGTGGATTCGGTTAAGCTGTGCGGTAATAAAGTAACCAAAGATTTTATCATTCTTCGGGAACTCACCTTTAAAAAGGGCGATACCATACCGGCATATCAACTGGCAAAGAAGCTTACCAGATCCAGAGAAAACCTTCTGAACACTTCGCTTTTTAATTTCGTAACCATTCACGATTCCGTTATTACGCAGGGAAATTTTTCACATATTGAGGTTCATATCCGGTTTATCGAACGCTGGTATTTGTGGCCAATTCCCATTTTTGAGCTTTCTGACAGAAACTTTAACACCTGGTGGGAAACCAGGGATTTCAACCGGATATCTTACGGATTGCTGCTGGTGAAAGAAAACATGAGGGGCCGCATGGAAAAGCTGAACATGCTGTTGCGGTTTGGATGGAGCGAAACCTATCAGGTGAGCTACAATGTTCCATACATAAATAAAAAGCAAACTATTGGAGCCGGCTTTGGCGTCGGGTTTTCGCAAAATCACGAAGTTGCCTACACTACGGAGGGCAATAAGCATGAAAATTTCAGGGACGACGACGAAAACATCTTTAAAAACTTTTATTCCTATTTTAACCTCACGCATCGTCCTTCTTTGTATCACCACCACCTGGTATCGTTAAGATATAACTACTACGTTTTTGGAGATACATTGTTAAAGCTCAACCCGGATTATTCATTTAACAGTGAAACCATCAATGAATATTTAACCATGCAATACAGGTTTACCAGCGACCGGCGCGACTCGAAAGTATATCCGCTCATTGGTGAATATTTTGAAGGCAATCTGGTAAAGAGCGGGTTTGGCATTTTTAAGGATGGAGATATTTCGATGATGTTCTTGCAGGGTTCGTACCGAAAATACTGGAATGTGTATAAACGATTTTATTTCAGTACCGACTGGACCGGAAAGATTTCCACATCGCGGAACCAGCCTTTTTTTTACCAGCGGGGCCTGGGCTATGGAAGAAATTTTGTGCGGGGCTACGAATTATACGTTGTGGATGGCCAAAGCTATGTCCTGTCGAAAAACACCGTTACCTACAATATTTTACCCACAAAGGTTAAAAAGATTGGTTTCATCCCCGGCGATAAATTCGGAAAAATTCATTATGCGATGTACCTCAATTTGTTTTTCGATGCAGGATATGTTGAAGATTTTAAAGATACAGAGGGAAACGAGCTGGCTAATAAATTCATGTTAGGCACCGGCATTGGTATCGACCTCGTTACCTATTACGACATGGTTTTCAGGGTAGATTTTTCGTTAAACCGGGAAGGTGAAACGGGCGTATTTTTTCATGTGGCAAATACCCTGTAACTTTATTTTTTTGTTTAAACCAATCATACATTTGAAGCATTATTCATTAAGTTTGTAGCCAAACAACAAATCAGTTTCCGTACTGATTTTTCCAATAACAGGTTAAAAATGAAAATTGGGATTTTCGGCAAATCGTTTTCTGATGATGGTGCATTATATCTGCAACAACTCATCGACAAGCTGAAAAACGTGAATTGCAGTTTGATGGTTTTTGAACCTTTTCTCGAAAAAATCAGGAACAAGGTTTCCATACACTGCGATTTTGAAACCTTTAAAACGCACCATCAGCTTAAAAATAAAGCGGACATCCTGTTTTCGATAGGTGGCGATGGCACCCTGCTCGACACCATTTCATTGGTGCGGGATTCCGGCATTCCTGTTCTTGGCGTAAACCTGGGCAGGCTGGGATTCCTGTCGAGTATTTCACGTGAGGATATTCTCCCTGCCATCGATAAAGTTATGGCCGGTAATTACACACTCGAGCAACGAACCCTCCTGCGGCTTGAAAGCCCCGAAGGCCTTTTTGGTGATCTTAACTATGCCCTCAACGAGCTTTCCATCACAAAAACCGACACCAACTCGCTGGCTGTGGTAGGCGTGCATGTAAACGATAATTTTTTAAATACCTATTGGGCTGATGGTTTAATTGTGGCCACCCCCACCGGCTCCACGGCATATTCGCTTAGCTGTTACGGGCCCATCATTACACCGGGATCCGAAAATTTTGTAATCACACCTATCGCCAGCCATAACCTTACCGTCCGCCCGATTGTGATCCCGGATAACCAGGAGATCAGGCTGAAGGTGAGCGGGCGAAACCAATTATACCAGGTAGGGCTCGATTCCAGGTATCAAACCATCAATAATTCGGTTGAACTGGTCATCCGGCGGGCAGATTTCAAACTCAATCTGATCCAGCTACCCAACAAAGATTTCTTCTCCACCATCCGCGAAAAGCTCCTTTGGGGCAAAGATCAGCGGAATTGAGGCGCTGCTTTTCAAGACCTGACAGGCCTCAAAGACCATTCAATTTTGATCCCGGTCTTCCCCACCTCAAACACCTCCTCTTTCCTTGTTATCCATCTAAATAGCTGATTACATACTAAAAATGCACTCCATGAGTTTATGAATGGAATTCTGAAGTACAAACCATGTTTCATCTCAAAAAGGGGCTTTTATTGTTTAGTGTTGTTCTCCTGATTGCTTCAGGTTGCCAGAAAGTTCAGGAGGATAAAATACCGCCTGTAATCAAACTGATAGGTCGTAATCCTGACACGGTGTTGCTTGGATGTGAGTACCATGAACGTGGTGCTGCAGTAGCCGACGATAAAGATATTGATGGGAATGCGTATGAAATTTCGGGGGAAGTGAATACGGATATTGCAGATGTGTACTACCTGGATTACACGGCCATTGATGCAGATAACAACATGGCCTTTGAACAAAGGACTGTTGTTGTTGAAGCATTTTCAACCGGTTTTTTTGAAGGTGGTTTTTCCGTAACCGATACGCTGTTATCCGTAGTTCCCCGACGGATAAGCAATTATCCCGTTTTTATCGAGCGGACTTTCCAGACCCAGGATTTTTTTACGGTTCAAAACTTCAACAATTTTGGTAATCACTTCGAAGTGATTATACAACCTGATTCTGCCGGGCATTTTGAAATTGCTTACGGTGACCAGGACACCATTGTTTCCGGTAATGGCTGGGTTAAATGCGATTACAGCGGCCTGAGCCTCGATTACCATGTTGAATTACCGGATGAGTATCAAACCCATAAAGCCACCTACAGAAAATAAATGAGTATGCTTAAGAAATTTCTCTCTCCATTCATAGTCTTAATTCTGATGCTTCCCCTTAATGGCCGGGCCCAGGATATGGAAGTCGGTGGTATGGTTGGAGGGACTTACTATTTGGGTGAACTAAATCCTGACAAACAGTTTTTCTTTACCCGGCCTGCATTTGGAGGCTTGATCCGCCTGAATTTAGACGAACGCTGGTCGGCCCGGTTCAACTTTTTAAGTGGCAGCGTTGCCGGCGACGATGCCGTTAGCAAGGCCAACGAGCAGCGGAATTTGCGTTTCAGGTCTTCAATTACAGAGATTTCAATAATCGCTGAATTTAATTTTCTGGAATATTTCACCGGAAGTAAAAAGAATTTCTTTTCGCCCTTCATTTTTGTCGGGCCCGGCTATTTCACCTTCAATCCAAGAGCGCCGTATGAAGGCACATTTCAGGAATTAAGAGGTCTGGGAACCGAAGGAACCGTGGATAATTACAACCTGTATGGCATAGCTGCCGTTTTCGGATTCGGATTTAAATACAGTGTTGCCGACCGGCTGGGAATAGGGCTGGAATGGGGGCTGAGAAAAACATTTACAGATTATCTGGACGATGTGAGCGAAGGTTATTACTTCGATTTCTCAACCATTTCAGATCCCAATCAAATCGGAATGGCACAGTACCTGTCAGACCCGTCGGTAACAAAACACGATCCCGGGATGCAACGCGGTAATCCAAACGATAACGACTGGTATTCATTTGCCGGGATTTCCATCACTTACCGGTTCAGGCTTGGAGAGAAAACTACATGCCGCGATTTTGAGAATTCGAATAATTAATCCTACTTTTGCAGGCCTTAAATTGCAGGTTGATTCAGCCTAAAGTAAAGGAAAACAAATAATTACGCAGAAAAAACCGATCGGATAAGCGAATGAGCTACAAAGACAGGATCGACAAATCGAAGCTTCCACGACACATTGCGGTGATCATGGACGGCAATGGACGTTGGGCCAAGAAGCGGGGAAAGCTGAGAATTTTCGGGCATGAAAATGGTGTGGAATCTGTTCGCCAGACTGCTGAAGCGGCAGCAGAACTCGGCATCGAATATCTTACACTCTACGCCTTCTCCACAGAAAACTGGAAACGGCCCAGGATGGAAGTTGAAGCCCTGATGAAACTTTTGCTCCGAACCATCAGTGTTGAGATTAAAACCCTCAACAAAAATGATATCCGCCTCCGGGCTATCGGAAATCTTGATGCACTCGGCAATGATGTCCGTAAAAGACTGCAATATGCCATCGAAGAAACAAAATACAACACACGGATGAACCTGGTGCTGGCACTCAGCTACAGTTCTCATTTCGAAATAGTGGAAGCTGTTAAAAAGATAGCCAGTGATCATAAAAACAATGAATTGGAAATTGATGATATCAACGAATCGCTTATCTCGGATTATCTTTTCACCAAAGATTTCCCGGATCCTGAACTGCTGATCAGGA
>JAGYLT010000058.1 GCA_018400545.1 Bacteroidales bacterium | reverse complement strand
ATGGCCAGTAACCGGCTTCAACGGCGCGTTTTTCCTCTTCCTGGGTTTTACCCATTCCGGCACGCAGGCCGTGATTGATACAAGGTGAATATGCAATAATGATGGATGGTCCCGGATAAGCTTCAGCTTCTTTAAGGGCCTTCAGGAATTGCGACTGGTTTGCTCCCATCGCTACCTGCGCAACATACACATAACCATAAGTCATGACCATGGCACCAAGGTCTTTTTTTCTGATTTTCTTACCTGAAGCAGCAAACTTAGCCACAGCACCAACAGGTGTTGATTTTGAAGCCTGACCACCGGTATTGGAGTAAACCTCGGTGTCCATCACCAGAATATTGATGTCCTCACCGGAAGCCACCACGTGGTCAAGACCACCATAACCGATATCATATGCCCATCCGTCACCGCCAAAGGCCCACACTGATTTTTTAATTAGATATTGTTTCAGTGCCATGATTTCTTTGGCAACTTCTTCTTTGGAATCTTTGCATGCTGCAACAACTTTTTCGGATGCCAGTTTTGATGCTTCAGCATCATTAACACCTTCCAGCCATTCGTTGAAGACAGCTTTCATGTCGTCGGCAATGCCATTGTTAACAGCAGCTTTCATCTTTTCGGCAATACGCTGGCGCATTTTGTTCACGCCCAGCATCATACCGAAACCATACTCTGCATTGTCTTCAAACAAAGAGTTGGCCCATGCAGGTCCGTGGCCTTCGGCGTTGGCGCAATATGGTGTTGATGGTGCAGAACCTCCATAGATGGAAGAACATCCGGTTGCATTGGCAATCATCATGCGGTCGCCATACAATTGTGTGATGAGTTTTACGTAGGGTGTTTCGCCGCAACCTGCACAAGCTCCTGAGAACTCAAACAGCGGCTGGGCAAACTGACTGTTCTTCACCGATTTTTCCTTTGGAACAATAGTGTCTTTGTACGTAACATTTTTGCTGATGAAATCCCAGTTGTCGTTTTCTTTCATTTGTGAACCCAGCGGCTTCATAACCAGCGCTTTTTCCTTGGAAGGACAAACATCGACACAGTTACCACAGCCGGTACAATCCAGCGGACTGAGCTGAATCCTGAATTCATGTGGTGCAAAAACTTTGGGTTTTGCCGAAATGGTCTGCAGGCCTTCGGGGGCTTTGGCCAGTTCTTCCTCATTAAGCAGGAACGGACGGATACATGAATGTGGACAAACGTAAGCACACTGGTTACACTGGATACAATTTTCCGGAATCCATTCAGGAACGTTTACGGCAATACCACGCTTTTCGTAGGCTGTTGTTCCGGCCGGGAAGGTTCCGTCTTCGCGATCGAGGAAAGCACTAACCGGCAGGTCATCACCTTTCTGTGCATTGATCGGCTCAACAACATTTTTGATGAAATCAGGAATGTCACGGTTGTCCTTTTGTTCTTTCACTTCAATTTTTGCCCACGCTTTGGGAACTTCAATTTGTTCAACTTCACCGCCTTTATCCACGGCAGCATGGTTCATGTTAACGATATCCTCGCCTTTGTGGCCAAAACTATTGATGATGGCTTTTTTCATTTCACCCACCGCCAGTTCGTAAGGGATCACATTGGAAATTTTAAAGAATGCCGACTGCATGATGGTATTGGTGCGATTTCCCAGTCCGATTTCCTCAGCGATTTTTGTACCGTTGATGATATAGAACTTGATATCGTTTTCGGCCATATATTTTTTGAAATGATCGGGTAGCCTGTTTTTGGTTTCTTCTGCATCCCAGATGCTGTTAAGCAGGAAAGTCCCTCCTTTTTTCAAACCTCTCAGCATGTCATACTTATTGAGGTATGCGGGCACGTGGCAGGCAACAAAATCGGGTGTTCCCACCAGGTATGATGAAAGGATTGGCTTATCGCCGAAACGCAAATGCGATGTGGTGATACCGCCTGATTTTTTGGAATCGTAAGCAAAATAGGCCTGGCAGTATTTGTCGGTGTTTTCACCAATAATCTTAATGGAGTTTTTGTTGGCGCCTACGGTACCGTCAGAACCAAGTCCGTAGAATTTGCCTTCGAAAGTACCTTTGGGAACAATACTAACCTCCGGAAGGAGCGGGAGTGAGGTAAATTTCACATCGTCGTTAATACCAACGGTAAAGTGGTTTTTCGGCTCTTTCATCTTCAGATTTTCAAACACAGAGATGATCATGGCCGGGGTCGTATCTTTCGAACTGAGTCCATAACGTCCGCCAACAATCAACGGTGAATTTTCCTTTTCATAAAAAATATCCCTTATATCCAGGTAAAGTGGCTCACCGGTGGCTCCGGGTTCTTTGGTGCGGTCAAGCACCGAGATGCGTTTGGTGGTTTTGGGGAGCACTTTCATGAAATATTTTTCAGAAAATGGCCTGTAGAGATGCACAGAAACCAAACCTACTTTTTCGCCATTGGCAACCAGGTGGTCGATGGTTTCACGGATTACAGCGGTAATCGATCCCATGGCAACTACAACATGCTCAGCGTCGGGGGCTCCATAATAGGTGAATGGATGATACTCGCGTCCGGTGAGTTTCGTGATTTGCTGCATGTAATCCTCAACCAGGTCGGGAATTGGATCGTAAAATTTATTGGCAGCTTCTCTCGACTGGAAATAAATATCCGGGTTTTGGGCTGTTCCGCGGGTAACCGGATGCTCAGGATTGAGGGCGTTATCCCTGAAAGCCTGGAGCGCTTTCCAGTCCACCATATCTTTTACGTCATCATTAGTAAAATACTCCACTTTTTGAATTTCGTGTGATGTGCGGAATCCGTCGAAGAAGTGTACAAAAGGAATTCTGGATTTGATGGAAACAAGGTGGGCTATGCCGGCAATGTCCATAATTTCCTGAACGCTGCCTGTGGCCAGAAAGGCAAAGCCTGTATTTCGGGCAGCCATCACATCGGAGTGGTCGCCAAAAATCGAAAGTGCCTGTGCAGCAAGGCTTCGTGCACTTACATGGAAAACACCCGGAAGCAATTCGCCGGAAATTTTGTACATATTCGGGAGCATCAGCATGAGTCCCTGAGATGCTGTGAAGGTGCTGGTTAGTGCACCGGCCTGGAGCGATCCGTGAACCGCACCCGAGGCGCCACCTTCCGATTGCATCTCGGTTACCTTAACCGTTTCTCCAAAAATATTTTTCCGTCCGTGAGCCGACCATTCATCAATATATTCGGCCATGGTGGACGATGGGGTTATGGGATAGATGGCAGCTACTTCACTGAACATGTATGCCACATGTGATGCTGCGTAGTTTCCGTCGCAGGTGATAAATCTTTTCTTTTTCGTCATAATATTTATATTATTTAATCCTCTGAATCGATTTTGAAAAATTGGCACGAAATTACTGATTAAACACCAATTTTGATTCTTACAAATCCTATTTCGCCGTCAAAATCAGCTATTTAAAATCATTTTAGATTGCCAGATTCATTAAATGCCAAGCATAAAAGCATTTAGAAAAGTTCGGTAAAAATTAAAAAAAGATCGCAGATGTAAAATTTATAACTATTCTAAATTAGCCTGCTGCTATCGATGAAAATGAGGTATCCTGTAAGGCGCTTTAATTTTCGTACTTTTGTTGAATATAAAAAACGCGGATGAAGGATCACCTGAAACCATATTTTTGTTTACTACTAATCTTCTTCTCTATTACAATATTCAAGACTTACGGCCAGTCCGATTCAATCGTAATTCTTGAATCCATGATACCGGATGCAAAAACGGATCGGGAAAAACTTGATATCTATTTTACACTGGCCGATAAATTAGTTACCACAAATCCTGAAAAAGGCACCGATTATGCCTTCAAAGCCCTGTACTTTGCAGAACTTGTTAACGAAAAGAGCACCATGGCCGGGGTTTACAGTGTGGTTGCACTGAACCTGAATTATTCCGGGTTTTCTGATTCTGCCCTTTTATTTGCAAAAAGGGCTTACAGTATTATGCAGCAAGGTGAGGCGGGTAAATACGCATTTACCGCAACAAATACAATGGGGAATATCCATGCTGAACTATCAAACCTTGATAGCAGCCTGCATTATTATAACCTGTCATTAAGAGTTGCATCGGAAGAAGAGAATAGATTCAAAATGGCTGCAACATATAATAATCTGGCAATGACCTTATCAGACAAAGGTGAGTTGCAACAGGCCTATGAATATTATTTAAAGGCAATGGAACATTTTGAACAATTGGAGGATATCAATAACTTAGCCATAACCCTGAACAATATCGCCACCGTTAATCAACAAAATCTGGAGTTCAGAAAAGCAATTCATTACTTAAACCGGGCAGTTGAAATGAATAGCATAACAGGAGACCATTATCACCAGTCGATGAATTACTCAAATCTGGGTATTTCATATAAAGAACTTGAATCTTACGATACTGCTCTGATGTATCATCAGAAGTCTCAGAATATTAATAAGAAATATGGTTTTACCAGCGATTATGCGAGGAACTATTTCAACATGGGGAACATGTATTATGAAATTGATGAGTATGACAGCGCCCGTGTATATTTTGAAAAATCAATTGATTTATCCGAAAGGCAGGGCGTAAAAATAGGGCTATTATATAATCATATGCGTTTGTTTGATTTAAGCCTAATGAATGGCGAAACAGAAAGAGCTAAGAAAAGCCTGCAAATCATCGGGGAGATTATTGAAGAAACAGGGCACTTGCAGTATGTTGATGAGCTATTGCTAAGGAAATCCAATTATTATGAAGCCATTGGCGACGAAAAGCAAGCTTTGGAAACATATAAGGAATATCACGATTACACTGACAGCCTTAAAAATCTTGATTATCGTGGAAAGGTGGCCGAACTGCAGGAGAAATTTGAAACGGAAAAAACACTGCGCGAAAATCAGGAGTTGAAGGATCAGAATCTGATTCAGGAAAAGACCATCCACAACCAGCGGCTTACAGGAATTTTTATCGCTGTTTCACTCTTGCTGGTCATTTTAATTGCAGTTACACTTTATTTGAGCATGCGCAAACTTGGTCTTGTAAATAATGCGCTGAAGGAATTGAACCAGGAAATTTATGCCCAAAAAGATAAACTGCAGGAAGCCAGTGAAACCAAGGATAAAATGTTTTCGATCATCGCCCACGACCTCCGGTCACCTTTCAATACATTGATTGGTTACCTGGATATTTTGATATCAGACTTTGATGAAATGGATGATGTTGAGAAGAAGCAAATTTTAAAAACACTGAATTCCCAAAGCCTGAAAACCTTCGGTTTGCTCGAAAACCTACTACAATGGTCGATGATGCAACGGGGCATGATCAAGTTGGACATCATGCGCTACAATCTTCATCAGGTTGTCTGGGGGCAGATAAGTGATTTGCAGCCAAGGGCAGGCGATAAAAATATCGAATTGATCAATAAAGTACCTCCCGATATGCAGATCATGGCTGATGAAGTGATGATAAATACAATTCTGCGAAATTTGATTAACAATTCAATTAAGTTTAGTTATCCTGGTGGGAAGGTCAGGGTAGAGGCTATCAAATCAAATGATACCATAAGGATATGTGTTATCGATGAGGGAATGGGCATGTCATCTAAAAAGGCTGATGATTTGTTTACAAAGTTTATCCCGGAATCCACACCCGGCACTAAGAATGAAACAGGTACCGGCCTGGGCTTACGAATCGTAAAGGATTTTGTGAACATGCTTGATGGTGAAATAACTGTAAAATCAAAACCCGGCGGAGGATCGGTGTTTTGTGTTGCACTGAATAAACAGCACGCTGAAAAAGAAAGCGTTATACTGAATTCTTAAACAACTTTAAAAATCAGTACCTGGCATAACAGTGATTTTTTTTTGATATTTTTGCCCCAATAAAAATTTAGTGATCTATAAAGAAATAATAAAACATTTAGAATAATGGCTGATTTAAAGACGACTTACGCAGGACTTGAATTGAAAAACCCATTGATTGTTGGAGCCAGCAACCTGGTTACCGACATGGATGCCCTGAAACAAATCGAAGATGCAGGAGCGGCTGCAATTGTGTATAAATCACTTTTTGAAGAACAAATCCAACTGGAGCGTGCACAGCACGATGATGACCTGGAAGAATATAACGAGCGGCATGCCGAAATGGTTACGCTATTCCCCAAGGTTGAGCATGCTGGCCCTGAAGAGCATCTTCACAATCTCTCAAAAGTAGTTGAGCAGATGGATATTCCGGTTATTGGGAGCCTCAACTGCGTGTATGATGTAACCTGGGGTGATTATGCAAAGAAACTTGCCGAAACCGGTGTTGCAGGATTGGAACTGAACTTTTACGCCAATCCGAAAGATGCCGTTAAGCCCGGGAAGGAAATTGTTGAGCAGCAACTGGCAATACTCAAAAAGGTAAAACACACCGTGGATATTCCCATCACCGTTAAGCTGAGTCCGTTTTACACCAATATCCTGAAAGTTGTTACTGAAATGGATAAAGTTGGTGTGAATGGATTCGTGCTTTTCAACCGGATTTTCCAGCCTGACATTGATGTTGATAAAGAAGAGCTTGTTTTCCCGTGGTACCTGAGCAATGACGGCGACCATCGCATGGTGCTTCGTTTTGCAGGCATGCTGCATGATACCATTAAAGCAGATATTGCCGGTAATACCGGTATTCTCACAGGTAATGACGCCATTCAGGTCCTCCTGGCCGGCGCTGATGTGGTCCAGGTAGTTTCAACACTCTACAAGAATGGTATCAGACATATTAAAACCATGCTCAATGATATCAATACCTGGATGGATAAAAAAGGATATGCCGACCTCGATGCGTTTAAAGGAAAACTATCGAAGAAAAATGTGAACGACCCTTTTGCCTATAAACGTGCACAATATGTTGATATCCTTATGAAAGCCAACGAGATATTCAAGAAATACCCCATGAGGTAGAAAATACATTTTTGTTTGATGGAGTGTAAAGTAAAGCCGGTTGGAATTTCCGATCGGCTTTTTTGTTGGGTTAACCTGGCTACTTTATAATCTGGTCAACTCATCAGCTTCCTTTAATACCTTGCGAATCATGTTTTCTCTCATGCCAATCTGAAGGAGGTTTTCCCTTTTGATATCCCGCGATAATACTATTCCAAGCGCAAGTAAGTCCTGTTTTTCTCTTTTTTTTAATGTTTGCAATGCCGTTAACGGGTGAAGCCCCGAACGGTCGATGCGTTCGCGCAGACTGCTGCCGGCCGGATAATCCCATGAGATCAGCTGCAGCCCGCAACATTTTCCGTATTGCATGGCGTCATCGGTAAACCGGGTATTTGTAACAATCCAGCCCTGATGAAACCGCTGGTTTACGGATGTGTTTTTATTCCACTGTTTTTCAACATCCAGGAAGCGGGAATGAATGTACAAACTCACCTTTACATCACTTTTTCTGGAGGCATCACGATGAAATTTGCACTCGACCATAAATTTCTTGTCATCTTTTCGTGCCACCACATCCACTTCGTGCTGCACACAATGGCCCTTAACTATTTTTCCAACTTCAACATGGTATCCCTGGTTTTTAAATAATTCCCCCACATATTTTTCAAAAGGAAAACCGGTGGGGCCCAGTTCAAAAATGGCTTTTTTTAAGCGGTATTTTCCGGCCACTTGCTGCGACCTTTTCCTCAGTATGGCATAGGCCATTTGATACACTTTATGTGTGGACATGCCATCCGTGAGATTGTCGGTTACAGTTTTTACAATTTCATGAATGTCTTCCTTGCCGGCACCTGCTCTTTCCAGTGAGTGCTTTAATTTTTTATCATCAAAAGGAGCCTTTTCCCCCGATTTCTTGGTGATGTGTTTTACTTCATTGCTCATAAAATCCCGGTTAGCGTGAAGTTCAAAGTTAGAGAATTTCATCATGCCGGCACGGAAATTTTTCACCATTGTTTTATCAAATAAATCTTCAGAGTTTGTTCTGTAAATGAAATATTGATTTTCAGGCATTGGGAGTTTTGTCATAGGATTTGAAGGCATTTGTATCTTCTCCCTATCTTTGTCCCGGATTTAAACAATACAAACATGAATATACCCGAAATTATGAAAGCCATCACGCTCGAGCAATACAATCCAAACATTGTACGTGCCCTTAGAGGTATGAAAATAGCTGAACTGCCAACTCCAAAACCAGGAGTTGATCAGGTGCTGGTGAAAGTTGAAGCCTCTCCGGTTAATCCCTCCGATATTGCATTTTTACTGGGTGGCTACAATATTGTGAAACCATTGCCGGCAATTCCCGGGTTTGAAGGCGTAGGTAAAATTGTGGCTGCCGGTGAAAATATTGATGCTTCGTTTGTAGGTGAAAGGGTAACTTTTTTTACACAAGATGACAGCGGTGGAGCATGGGCCGAATATGTGGTGGTCAGCAGGGATCAGGTAATTCCGGTGAGCATTGAGCTTCCCCTGGAACAGGCTGCCTGCCTGTTTGTAAATCCATTTACGGCATACGCCCTGTTCGATCATATCCGTGAAAACGAACACAAAGCAATCATCCAGTCGGCTGCCAATGGCCAGGTAGGGCAATTTATCAGGTACTTTGCAGGTGAGCATGAGGTTGAAGTGATCAATCTGGTGCGAAAAAATGACCATGTGGATCAAATGAAAAAAGAAGGATCCCGCCATGTGATGAACATCTTTGAGGATGATTTCGAAGAGAAACTTACCGAACTTTCAGAAAATCTAAATGCAACCGCCGCCATTGATGCTGTAGGCGGTGAACTTACAGGGAAACTTTTAAATGCCATGCCGGCGGGAGCCGAAGTAATTGTTTACGGCGGACTTTCAGGAATGCCTGTTTCAGGAATCGAAACGCTGGAACTGATCTTTAAAAATAAAATCCTGAGTGGTTTCAACCTCAACGATTGGCTGGCTGAGAAAAGCGAAGAGGAATTTAAAAAGATTTCCGGATACATTCAGTTGTTGTTTATGGAGAAAAAACTGGAAACCACCATCAACCAGACTTATGATTTTGAACACTTCTATGATGCCCTCCGAAATTACATATCAAACATGAGTGCGGGTAAAATTATCCTGAAAATGTCCTGATCCAGACTTATTGAAGGTTATTCAAAATCACCAAACAAAAACAGCATTGGAATACTCAGTCTTTCCCGCCAGTGTTTTTCGTTGTGTTCGTGGCCTTCAAATTTTTGGGTGATCCAGTCTTTGTTACGGGTATATCCTTTTGATTTCATCACCCTATCGATTTTTAACTGGTGGGGCTCGTAAAGCGAATCGAGTGTTGCGGTGCCGTAATCAAAATAGATTAAATGACCACCGGCATCGGGTAAATTCTTACCGAGGTATTTAACAAATGCATCCGAAACAGCATGCATCACCTCCTCACCATCATCTGGATTGCCAATCCAGTGTGATGAAAGGCAACCGGCCCCCCTGAAAATTTCAGGATATTCCGAGATCGCATAGATTGAGATCAGCCCGCCCATGCTCGAACCCATAACAAAAGTGCTTTCGCGGTCGGGTTTGGTGCGGAAAGTGCTGTCAACAAAGGGTTTCATTTCCTCAACGACGAACTTCAGATAGTCATCCGAAATGGCGGTTCCACCAAATTTTTTGGTAAGCGATCCAGAAGTTTTCCGATCGAGGCTTTCAAAAACCTTCTGTGGCATGTATTCCTGGTATCGTTTCGGTGTATTCCAGATACCCACTACAATCACTTCAGGAATCTGACCGGATGCTGCAAGGTTGGACAGGGTTTCATCAACGCCCCATTCTTCTCCGCCAAACGAGTGGCCGGGAACGAAAAGATTCTGCCCGTCGTGCATGTACATAACCGGATAGTTATGATTTGTGTTTTCGTCATAACCATCAGGAAGCCAGATGTCAACATTCCGGGCATCAACAAATGCTGATTCGAAATTTTTATAATGCACAAGTTTTCCGCTGCTTTGCGCGTGGATTCCGATTGTTGCCATAAGTACCGTAATGATTGTAAATTGAATTTTTTTCATAAAGATGGATCTTAAATGTTCAATCTTACCGGAAAATTATTTTTGTAAAACGGTTAAAAATTATATCAAAAATAGATTAAATCATGTATCCTTCAACAGTTATCTTGTAAAATATCCGGGTAAAACACATTTTCAAAATCTGGTTTGCCGTATTCCTGTTTTTTATTGCAGCTATTATGGGATGTGAAACGCAGGAACAGGATTATTACTTTTTACCCGCAGGCATGAATAAAATTTCCATATCTAAACTGTGGTCAACAACCTCAAGGCTGTATTGATTTTGCTGTATTCCAAAAGTTGTGATCATGGTAAAGAAAACTGTTTTTTTTGTTTTTGCCTGAAGTTTGAATCTGCCAATTTTTTCCCGGATTTCCATTGCAAATTTTTTGTTAATTGGAAATGTTGATTCGTTAAATTTCACTTCACATACATTCCGCTGATAATAAAAATTTATCCGTAGCGGAATGTAGGTCTTAAATAGTAGATTCCGCTACCAATAAAAATTTATCTGTAGCGGAATGTGGGTTCAAAGTA
>JAGYLT010000057.1 GCA_018400545.1 Bacteroidales bacterium | reverse complement strand
CTGGTGGTATGATCTCAATCACATAATCTTATACAAGGCTAACGGCGACCTGCTTTTTGATTATGACGACGATCACGAAGTGGCTGTTAGAAATCTGAAGATTGATATTTTGTATTAATCGGGGCAAACCGCCAATTCTGACTAACAATATCTGTAATCGGAAAGTTAATAGTTATCGGTTAGTTGTTATCTGGGTTTTAAGTTTTTGACGTTTCGACCCCGAAATTTCGAAATTGAAACGTTGAAAGCCAGGATATCAGCAACCTTCGCTGTTAGTCCAAGTAAGTTGTAAAAAATTACCGGTTTTTTCACAGAACAAACGGGTGCATATTCCACCTCATGAATGGATTTTGCTTCATTTGTTTCATCAGTAAAAAATTGTTTTCTAATGATCTGTGATAAATAAATATTTTAAGGTTCAGTAAATCAGCGCTCTAATGCATTTTATGCCAATAATGTCAGAATTCTTAGTGGGCATTTTTAAGTTGCTTTTTTGAAAAAAAATACCTTTGCCGGGTTTTTTTAAAATATGCTTATATGAAACATCAAAATATATTAATTACAGGAACCGGGAGTTATATACCAACCCGAACCGTTAAAAACGCAGATTTTGCCGGGAACAAATTCTATGCACCCGATGGCAGTGTATTCGATCAGACACATGATGAGATTTCGGAAAAATTTTATGCCATTACCGGGATTAAAGAACGCCGGTACGTGACGGATGATTTGCTGTGTTCTGATATCGGGGCGATTGCTGCCGAACGCGCCATTGAGGATGCGGGCATTGATCGCGAAACGATAGACCATATTATCGTTGCCCACAATTTCGGCGATATCAAAGCGGAAACCATTCAAACGGATATGTTGCCCAGCATTGCTTCAAAAATTAAAAATAAGTTGGGGATAACCAGTCCTTCATGCATTGGTTACGATGTCGTTTTTGGATGTCCGGGATGGCTGCAGGGCGTTATACAGGCCCGGTCGTTTATGCTGACCGGCATGGCAAAACGCTGCCTCATAATCGGTTCGGAAACGCTTTCCAGGACCGTTGACCGCAACGACCGGGATTCGATGATCTATTCAGATGGGGCAGGGGCTACCATTCTTGAAATGGAAGAATCAGATGAAAAGGCCGGATTTCTGTCCTACAGCATGGCTACTTACACAACTAAGGAGGCCTTTTATCTTTATCGCGGGCAGGGAAATGTTGATGGATCGAACCCCAAGGTGAGCTATTTGAAAATGCACGGCCGCAAGATTTACGAATTTGCCCTCACCCATGTCCCCGACGCCATGCAGCTTTGTCTCGACAGGTCTGGTCATTCCATCGAGGAGGTGAAAAAGATTTTTATCCATCAGGCCAACGAAAAAATGGATATGGAAATCGTGAAACGGTTTTACAGGCTGTATAAAATCCGGCCGGTTCCCGAAAATATCATGCCCATGAGTATCAGCACACTTGGAAACAGTTCGGTTGCCACAATTCCTACACTTTACGATCGCATTCGCAAAGGAACAAATGGCAAAAATCATCAGCTTGAGAAAGGAGATTTAATTCTGTTTGCTTCAGTGGGTGCCGGTATGAATATCAATGCTGTGGCTTACAGGTATCAGGGGTAAAGAAGTCGGTTGGCTTCGGTTCGCAGTCCATAGTAGGCAGTAGGCAGTAGGCAGCAGGTAGTTCGCAGTTCACAAAATTTTGATTTCATTTTATTTTAAAAGATGGCAGGCTGATAATTTTTTACTGCCTGCCGGGTGAAGGCAAACTTCCACTTTTCGATCAAATCAAAACTCTTTCGCATAAATTAAAATCGAATTGTGAATAAAAACTTCATTATTCCATCGCTATTGATCAAACCCACGCGTTAAAAACTTGTCATTTGTTAGCAATAAATGATAATGGCACCTGTTTATTAATGTTGTCAACGTAGGCTTATGATATTAAAAATAGTCCCGGTTAAAGCAACTATTTTATTGGCAGTTTTGCTGTTGCAGTTGTCTGCTGTGGGGCAGCTTACCAAAATTATGGGAACTATCACCGACAGCGAAACCGGTGAACCCATGCCTTTTGTAAATATTATTTTAAAAGGCACAACCATTGGTGTTACTACCGGATTTGACGGCAGCTATTCCATCGAAACAAAAAATCCGGCCGATAGCCTCATAGCTTCTTTTGTGGGATATAAAAAACAGGTTAAGCCGGTTGTTAAGGGAAAGTTTCAGTATATCAATTTCGAAATGAAACCAACCAACCTGATGCTGGAAACAGTAGTAATAAAAGCCGGTGAAAATCCTGCAGAGATATTGCTCAGGAAAATCATCCAGAATAAAAAACGTAATGATCCCGATCAGTATGATGCTTACCAGTATGAGGTGTACAACAAAATTCAGATAGACGCCAACAACATTACCGATAATTTTAGAAATCGAAGGATTTTCAGGGAGTTCGATTTTATATTCGATAACGTTGATACCTCTACGGTGAACGGGAAAACCTATCTGCCCATCTTTTTATCCGAGTCAATTTCTGAAGTTTATAAAAAACGAAACCCCAGGAGTTCCATCGAGATTGTAAAGGCAAATAAAATCTCTGGTATCGAGAACGAGAGTGTGATGCAGTTTTTGGGCGACAAATTCCAGCATACCAATATTTATGATAATTACATCGGTTTATTCCAGAAAAACTTCATCAGTCCGATAGCCAACTTTGGCCTGAATGCTTACAAATATTACCTTATCGACAGCGCTTACCTCGATAACAAGTGGTGCTACAAAATCATGTTTAAGCCGCGACAAAAGCAAACCCTCACATTTACCGGCCACTTTTGGGTGCACGACACTTCCTACGCAATCAAGGAAATTGACATGCGGATCATGGATGATGCCAATATCAACTTTATCAACGACCTGGTTATCAGGAAAGATTTTGACCTGATTGACGGAGAATACTGGCTGCTCACCAAGGATTACATTATTGGAGATCTGAATGTCCTCGAAAATGATTCGGCTGATGTGGTTGGTTTTTTTGGGAGGAAAACAACCACTTATCGGAATTTCGTCATCAACCAGCCCAAACCCGATGACTTTTATAAATCACCCGTAAATGTTGTGGTTAAAGATGATGCCAATGAATATTCCGATGATTTTTGGATCGAAAACAGGCATGAAGACCTCACCCGGGATGAGAAGACCATCTATTACATGGTGGATACCCTGAAAAAAATTCCAAGGTTCAACACCTACATCGATATCATCGAAATGGTGACCACCGGGTATTATGAAGTAGGTAATTTTGAAATCGGTCCGTATGGTTCTATCCTGAGTTTTAATGCTGTAGAAGGTGCCAGAATCCGCCTGGGTGGGCGTACCAGCAATAAATTCAGCAAGAAGTTGATGCTGTTTGGTCACGGGGCTTATGGTACCCTTGACAGGCGCTGGAAGTATGGTGGTGGGTTTTTATACATGCTTGACAAAAATCCCCGCCGGGCGGTGGGAGCGGAGTTTAAATTCGACCTGGAACAACTGGGAACCAGTCAGAATGCGTTTCGCGAAGATTTTTTCCTGGCGTTCCTGTTCAGGCGAAATCCGGCCGATAAGCTCACCATGGTGGAAGAATACAAAGTGCATTACGAGCATGAATGGTTCAATGGATTTTCCAATACCTTCAACCTGATCCACCGAAATCTGTATCCGGTCGGGGATAATGTTTTTCAGCTCAATGTGGTGGATGATACCGGAACTTACATGAAAGAAGAATCAGCCATTACCTCCACCGAAATTCGGCTGGATACGCGGCTGGCTTACAAAGAGCGCTTCCTTTTGGGCGAGTTTGAGCGGGTTAGCCTCGGGGCAGAATTTCCCATCCTCGACATTCGCTATGGCTACGGAATCCCAAAGCACGTAGGTGGTGATAATGAATATCACCGGTTGCAACTGGGGGTGAGCCACTGGTTTAATGCGTTCAACCTCGGCTGGTCGAAATACATCATCGAGGCCGGTAGAATCTGGGGTACGGTTCCGTTTCCGTTGCTTAAGCTGCATGAAGGAAATGAAACCTATTTTTTTGATGAGTACTCATTTAATATGATGAACTATTTTGAGTTCGTCAGCGATAAATATCTGAGTGTGTATTATACCCACCATTTCGACGGGTATTTCTTTAACCGGATACCGCTTTTCAGGAAACTGAAATGGCGTGAGGTGGTTTTTGCCAAGGGTCTGATTGGCGGGCTGGATCAGGCAAATCGCGACTATTCGGTGTTTCCCGAAGGCATGTATGTTTTGGATAAGCCCTATTTTGAAGCCGGGGCCGGGGTTGAAAATATTTTCAAGATCATCCGCGTTGACGCAATCTGGAGACTCTCATATCTGAATCATCCCAATATTTCGAAATTCGGGATCAGGTTTAGCCTGCAGTTTGCATTTTGATCGTGTCGATTTGCGATGGGATTGTTTATTTGCAAAAGCAGGTGTACTTTTGGCTGAATTTCTGACATTTGATTTTTTTTAACATGATACTACAAACCAAAAACGTTTTCAAGAAATACAAGCAGCGGATGGTCGTAAATGATGTATCCGTGCAGGTTGAGCAGGGCGAAATTGTGGGGCTGCTGGGGCCCAACGGCGCCGGTAAAACCACTACATTTTACATGATCGTTGGCCTCATCAAACCCTATGACGGAAAAGTGTTGCTCGACAATCTGGCTATTACCGGTGAGCCCATGTACAAAAGGGCAAAGCGCGGGATAGGCTACCTGGCACAGGAGGCATCGGTTTTCAGGAAAC
The DNA here is from genome assembly GCA_018400545.1 of Bacteroidales bacterium. Next base: position 5,818 of record JAGYLT010000057.1, on the reverse strand, counting down.
TGAGTGTGGAAGATAACATCAAAGCTGTACTGGAATTTACAAAATTCAGCAAGGTGGAGCAAAAAGAGCGGCTGGAGATGCTGCTTGAAGAATTCGGACTTACCCACGTTAGAAAAAGCAATGGGATTACCCTTTCCGGTGGAGAGCGCCGCCGTACAGAAATTGCCCGTGCACTGGCCGTAGATCCCAAATTTATCCTGCTTGATGAGCCATTTGCAGGCGTGGACCCCATTGCTGTGGAAGATATCCAAACCATCGTATCCAGGCTCAAGGAAAAAAATATCGGTATCCTCATCACCGACCATAACGTTCACGAAACCCTCTCGATTACCGACCGTGCTTATTTGCTGTTTGAAGGGTCTATTCTAAAAGCCGGATCGGCCGAAGAGCTGGCGCAGGATGAGCATGTACGCAAAGTTTATCTCGGCGAAAACTTCGAACTCCGCAGGCCGGAGAGGCGGGTAAAGCAAGGGGGGTAGTGAATATCCTACAAATGCCGAAAGTATCATTTTTTTTCGCAGCTGCTATTTTGAATCGGGATCGAAACCCCATAAAAACATCCCTTTTCATTGTTTAATTCTGCATCATTTTTGATGACTGTTGCAATTTTTTATAAACATTTTGGTTATGCATCTGTTTGTAATGGCTACGTATTCCGCTGATAATGAACAAAATATTTAAAGATAAGTACCTGTTAAAGATTATTCTCGGTGTAATCATTTTGGTTTACATCTTCAGTCTTATCGGGCGTTCCCCTCATGTGGATGATGCCTGGCTGGGCGAACATGCATACTGGCTTGCAGAAACCGGTCAGGCCAAATCTGAGTTGATGCGGGGCATTACCAATCAGGAGGATAAAATCGTTGTCCATCATAAATTTCATACCTACCTTGGTGCAGGTATTATCAAAATATTTGGCTTCTCATTATCAGCACTCAAATCCATCAGCCTGATTTCATTTATTATTTTCCTGCTGGTTTTTTACGGCTTCACGTATAAAAAATTATTCTCCGGAAGGGAGTTCATATTTGCTGTCTCTTTGCTTTTGGCCAATGCACTGATTTTTAATCTGTCATTTGTGTTCCGGCCGGAAATACTTGTAATGACCCTGGGTTTCATATCCTATATATTCCTTCAATCACCGGACAACAAGCACAAGAGATACCTTCCGGTTGCGCTTGCAGGATTATTTGCCGGGCTCGCGGTATCGACCCACTTAAATGGGTTGATATTTCCGGTTGCAGGTTTTGTGCTGCTCATCTGGAACAAGCGTATCAAAGAAAGTGCAGTCTTCGCTATCTCAACACTGCCCACCATTGGCATTTATTTTTTGGATATGACTACGCTGGCAGATTTTAACCTTTGGTACCATCAAATCAGCGATTCACCATCCGTTGAAGCCCTCAATCAAAGCACGCTGGCCATGCAGTTCCTCATGCGTATTGTTGATGAGCAGATGCGGTTTATGCACAGCCCCAGGGAAATCGTTTTCACTGTGTTGTTTTTGCTCACATTCATTCCGGCATACCGCTACATGAAACAGCACCGGAATCTGCTCAGGTACACCCTGCTGCTTGTAGTTGCTCTCATGCTTATCTCCGTGAATAAATCATCGAAATACATCATTTTGTACATGCCTTATCTTGTGATGATTATCACGTTATCCATCAGGTATATTTTAAACCATCAATCATCACGATTAATTCTGCCTAAATCCTATGGCGGACAAAAGCTTATTCGTTTCATTTCAATTGTGGTGTTTGGCTACTTTGCCATTCAGATGGTATATAACTTTGATGTTGCCATCGAAAAACACAATGAGAACGATACCCGGATGATTACACGCGAATTCATTGGCTTACAAACCGATACCCTGAATATTATTGCTCCCATGACTTCGGTTTTTAATGAAATCGAGCATTTTAACCGGATACAGGGAGAGATTTGTTACAACGAATTGAAAAAATCTGACCCCTCCATTTATAAAGCCGGATTCCTGAAAAAGGCCGAGGAGTTCGACATCGACTACATCATTTTATCAGAATTCTTTATTGTGCATTTTGGCGTGGATCAGCTTGAAGAAGATGATTTGCTGGCTTCCCGCTACGAAATGGTGCATAAGAGTAACGACATGGTGATTCTGAGAAACCACAATTAAATCATCCATTCCAAAAATCATTTCCCCTGTTTCGGTATTTTTGTTCGCAAATGCACAAGGCTTGTCAAAACCGTACAGTTATTCATGATTCGTATTCACTCATATCATAGTTTAATAGTTGGTTATCAGTTAACTCAGACAATTGGCATGAAATATGAAATTTGACGAATCAATTTCACCATAATAAAAATGATCAGGAACTACATCATAATCACCCTCAGGAATCTAAAAAGGAACCTTGGGTACTCGCTGATTACAATTTTCGGTTTAGCGGTTGGACTGGCATCTGCGATCATCATTTTTTTATACATCAAGAGTGAACTTGCCCATGATAAACACTGGCAAAACAGCGAGCGAATCTATCGCATCACACAGAGCCTGAATATGTCAGGTCGCGACGATCCGTTTGCGCTCACCTCATTCCCTTTAGCACCTTCGGTGAAAGAGGCCGTTCCCGGCATCGAAACCATTGTCAGGTTTTCAACCTTTGGCACGCAGAATATCGAGGTGGACGAACATATGTTTTATGTTGAAAACATCTATGCTGCCGATGTGGATTTTCATCAGATTTTCGATTACACATTTCTTACCGGAAATCCGGAAACTGCACTTACTGAACCAAATACAGCAATAATTTCCAAATCCCAGGCCATGCGGCTATTTGGTTCCACCGACGTGATTGGACGCACGTTTAAAACCAATGCCAATACTTTCAGGGTAACCGGAGTTTTCATCAATGATGATTTTGTTTCTCACTTCAAGCCCGACATTTTGGTATCAACACCATCCATTCCGCAGGAATTTGTAGAGGTGCTCAATGCTGACTGGTTCAGAATGGTTAGCTACACATACATACTTGCCGAACCGGGCACCCACATCCGCAACCTGAAACGGGGCATCGACCAGTGGACCAAAGAAACCATCGACCCATGGATAAACGAACTGGAACTTTCGGCGAGCACTTCATTTCAGATTGAACCATTGCAAGGCATTCATTTTAACACCAGCCGGCAGTACGACATGCCCACCAACACCAGTTCGAAATATATCTATATTTTTGGAGCCATCGGGATTTTTATTCTGTTGATCGCCGGCATCAACTACATGAACCTGGCCACCGCCAAATCTATCCGGCGTGCCCGCGAAATTGGTATTCGTAAAGTTGCCGGGGCCGGCAGAGGGCAGCTTATCCTGCAATTTCTGGGAGAAGCTGTTATTTTTAGCATGCTTTCCATGGCAATCGCGCTTATCCTTCTCGAACTGTTTACCCCGTTATTTAACGATATTTCCGGAAAAAATCTGTCGCTGTTCAGCGAAACCGCCGGCATGCAGATGACAACCACCTGGCTCCAGGTGATCCTGATCGTGATTCTAATTGGGTTGCTTTCGGGAAGTTTTCCGGCATTTGTCCTTTCAGGCTTCAGGCCGGTGCACGTGCTTAAAGGCGGCAGCCTGAAGCTAAAAACCCGGACTATGGCATTAAGCACTGCCGGCATCAGGAAAGGTTTGGTAATCCTGCAGTTTGTTATTTCGGTTGGTATGCTCATCAGCACCTGGGTAGTTTTTGAACAATTGCAGTTTATGCGCACCCACGACCTTGGGTTCGAAAAAAATAATGTGATGGTCATCAACCTGCCATCCGATACATCGATGGTGCAAAAAAAGGAGAGTTTCATCAAAGAGCTCCGCAATTATTCCGGGATTGAAATGGTTTCGGCAACCAACAATTTGCCCGGATACCAGCATGGCAGGCTGTTGTTTTTTGTGGATGAAGACGGAAAGTACATCAACAAAACCATGAACCTCTTTGCTGTGGATGATCAGTTTGACGATTTACTTGGACTGGAGATAAAGCAGGGCCGGTTTTTTTCGGATGAATATGCCCATGACGATACTTCGGCGTTTGTGATAAACCAGGCTGCCGTAGATTTCCTGGGCCTGGAGAATCCGGTTGGCCATAAAATGTACTGTGGGCTTGGCGTGAATGGCAGGATTGTAGGCGTGATCAACAACTTTCATTATGCATCGCTGCAAAAAACTGTTGAACCTTTGGTTTTGATTTACAAACCGCAATGGCTCAACCGGATCGCTGTTAAGATTCCACCTGAATTGCTGCAAAAAACCATTTCCTGGATAGAAGCCAGGTGGCCCGAATACAATCAGAAACATCCGTTCAGCTATTCATTTCTGGATACAAATTTCGATTTGCAATACGATCGTGAACGACGGCTGCTGAGCATTTTCGGATATATCGCCATTTTGATTGTGATCATTTCGTCAATGGGATTGCTGGGTCTGGCTTCATTTACAACGGAACAACGCACCAAAGAAATTGGTATCCGTAAGGTACTGGGCAGCACCGAAAATCAAATCACCGGAAAACTGGTAAAGGAATTTCTCGCGCTGATCCTGATTGCGGGGATAGTAGCCATCCCGCTCAGCTATTATTTGCTGAGCAACTGGCTCGACAGCTTTGCGAACCGGATAACCCTGGGCTGGTGGTATTTTGTAGTTTCTTTGCTGGTAGCTGTTGCCATTGCACTCATCACCATTATTGTGCAGTCGATCAGGGCTGCGCGGGCCAACCCGGTGGAGGTTTTAAAATATGAGTAAGATCAGTCTTGATGGTATTATTTTCTCAACTTTAAAAATAAGTTGATGCCGAGCGGCTCTCTGATTACTTCCACGTTTTCCTCAGGAACCCCGGCCCTTACAGCAAAACTGATGAGTTCTTCCTCGGAACGGTGATACAAAAACCAGTCGCCAAGCACTTCCATAATCTTGCGCGAAGGATTTTTGATATTAAAATTCCCAATGATCATTTCGCCGCCCTCCTTAATAAAGGCATAATATTTTTTAATCATGTAAACGAAGTGCTTGTCTTTGAAGTAATCAAAAAGGCCGGCGCTCCAAATAAGGTCGTATTGCTTTTCGGGTGTGAACCTGATCACATTCTGATTGTGAAATTTCAAGTATTTCAGGTTGCTCCGGTGCTTTTGCTTCGCATACGCTATGGATCGTTTATCCAAATCCAGGAGGTCAAAAACCAGATGGTTTTCTGTATTTTCCTGGAAGTATTCATAAACCTCGGTCACGGGGCCACTGCCGAGGATCATCACATCTTTTTGCTTTCCGGCGGCATTCTGATTTAAATTGGAAAGTACCTCCCTGGCCAGTGTTTTTCGGTTAACCACCGCAATAGCCGCCGGAAATGTATGGAAAAACTCATCCCACTTTTTGTATTGATCGTCCGAATTCACATATTTCTGATAAATCTTTTCGATGATGTAAAAATCCCCGTTGTAACCAAAAGGCTTGGTGTATGAAAATCCAATGATGGTATTGGGATTCAGGATGGGTTTCATCATTTCCCTGAAAGGAAAAATATGCTCTGGTTTCAGCTTATCAATCAATTGGAGAATCTGGTTATACTCTCGTTTCTCCGGTCCATGTTTTTTAAGAACGTATGCTATTTGTTCTTCCAGTTGAGATTCAGTATTCGTCAAGTTCATTGTAGCCGATTGATCTGATTAGTAAACTATTGCAGCTGGTTTTATTGTAGGGCGGTTTTTACTTTTTCGAGTTTGTCATCATCAACGATGATAACGGTCATTTTATCTGCAATAATTATTTCCGGCAGGGTAGCATGGAATATTCTTG
>JAGYLT010000056.1 GCA_018400545.1 Bacteroidales bacterium | reverse complement strand
GGCGGCTTCCATGGCCTTCTTTTCATCGATATTCCGCGTTATGCCCAGAAGTTCAATCAGGTTTCCTTCCTCATCCCTGATGGGGCTCAAACTGACTTCGGTCCAGAAATAAGAGCCATCTTTTCGACGCTGCTTCAATTCCAAAAGGGGAAAAGCCTGGTTTCTCATCCCACTGGCTTCATCACGTTGAATTTTTTTGAGGGTATTTTTTGCCCTTAAAGCTGATTCTTCATCCAGCAACTCTCCTATTTTTGTGCGCCTCATTTCGTCAGCACTGAAACCTATCATTTTGTAAACTCCGGGACTGACATAATTGTAACGTCCGTTCAACTTCATGGTCCAGATCACGTCACCGGAGTTTTCGGCAAGCAATTTATATTTTTTCTCGCTTAAGGTCAACGACCGCATAGCATGGGTCAGCTCTTTGTTCAGTGCCTGGTATTCCAGATTTTTCTGCTCAAGATTCTGACGGGAGATTTCCAGTTCCTGGCTTTTTGTAAAGATGTCATATTCTGACATCCTCAGCTTATCCATGTCCAGTTTCTGCTTAATAAAGGTTCTGATCTGTGCTGCCAAAAGTGCATTTGGAATGGGAGACGTCAGATAACCATCGGCACCCATATCCAGGCCTTTGGTTAAATCTTCAGCGCTTTTTTGCTGACCGGAAATGAGAATAACAAAAATGGACTTTGTTTTTTCATCAGATTTTAATTTCTGCAATACATCCAGTCCGCCCATTTGTGGCATTACCACATCAAGAAGTATTAAATCAGGCACATGCTTGTTGGCCAGTGCAATGCCTTCTTTTCCACCTTCAGCCGTGACGACCTGATAACCATGCTTTTGCAAAATGCTTTGGCGCAGCATTCTAAGTTCAAAGTTATCATCAATGATCAAAATCAGCGGAGTTATATTTTTACTCATAACAGGCTCGTTTGGTTTATCTGTGGTTAACAGTATGCCGGGAAATCTGCAACCGGAATTAACAACCAAATGTACACTAAAAAAATTAAGGGTGGGATATCGCTGTTGGTAAAAATTCAATTACATTTGGGTGGACATTTAAAATGCCATGGAGAATAAAAAAGAACAGGATCATTTTAGCATCCCGAAAAGAATCAAAAGTTTTAAGTTTGCTTTTAAGGGTATTCGTTACCTGATTGGCACGCAACATAATATGTGGATACATTTAACGGCTGCATTAATCGTTGTTGCTGTTGGTTTTTATTTTTCCATTTCAACTGTCGAATGGGTTTTAGTGTCTCTTACTATCGGAATGGTTTTTACCGCCGAGGCATTCAATACAGCTATCGAACTTCTGGTTGATAAAATCTCCCCTCAGTTCCATCCCCTGGCTGGAAGGATTAAAGATGTAGCCGCCGGTGCAGTGCTTATCGCGGCAGTTGTTGCGGTGGTTGCCGGCTTTTTGATTTTCCTGCCGAAAATAATTGGATAATCATACATTTGCAGTGCAATTATTAGAAAATTATACCTTATGAAAATCATTGCTGAGAGCGGATCAACCAAAACAGACTGGGTTATCATGAATAAAAAAAAGGTCCTGTTAAGCCTTTCAACTTCCGGATTCAACCCAACCTATTTTCCTGAAGCCACGCTGGAAAAAGCTATCGCAGAACTAACCCCGCCTTTTCTTACCTCCAGGGTTAGGCATGTATATTTTTACGGAGCAGGGTGTGCTGCGGCCAGTTCAAAAAAAATGGTCAGGGATATTTTGGCCAGGTATTTCAAAAAGGCCGGTATCGAGGTACAGCACGATTTATTTGGCGCTGCCAGGGCGCTGTTCGGAAATGGCAGTGGAATCGCTTCCATCCTCGGCACAGGATCAAGCAGTTGCCTGTTCGAAGAAAATGAAATCACTTTTTCGGTGCCTTCGCTGGGATACCTGCTTGCTGATGAAGGCAGCGGCGCAAGTATAGGTGGTGAATTGATCAGGGCTTTATTTTACGGTCTCTTTCCGGGTGAGCTTAAACAGAAATTCAATCAAGCTTTCGAAATCGACCCGGCCACCTTTATACCCAAGTTGTATGCCCGCGAAAAACCCAACGCCTATATCGCCTCATTCGTCCCGTTTGCTGTTGAGAACAAAAACCATCCATTCATAAAATCACTGGTAAAAAAAGCATTCAGGGACTTCTTCAGGGAAAACACTTTGAAATACCCGGATTATCAGAATTATGATCTTGGCTTTTCAGGATCGGTTGCTTTTTTATTTCGTGACTACCTGGAAGAAGTGGCAGCTGAATTTAATCTCAGGGTCAGAAATGTAATCCAGGGACCGATAGACGAACTGGTGAGCTATCATCTGGACAGCGGAAATTAGGGATTGCAGGCGAGGCGCTGTCTGGTTTACCCTGTGAGTGAGCAGTATAAGGTTGTGTGTTTTTCCGGGTGAAGCATGGCGCAGAGAGCGAAGCGCGTAGCGCAGAGAGCGTAGCGCTTAGCGCAGAAAAGATCAAATATCCAAAATCTGACATCGTACCTCTGATATCATATCAAAAATATTCGATGTTTGATGTGTAATGTGTAATGAAAGTCTCCTGGGCTAAGATTTACTTTATTCCGGATCCGGATTTTCATCATCCGGTTTTTCACCAATGGGGTACATTTGCACGGTATCGATATTCATGGCCTTTGCGCGCTTTGCCCAACGTTCTTTGGCCAGTTTCTGCATATCTTCCTGAAGGTCGGTTTCGTCGGTAATTTCAAGGCCAAACAGGGTTTCAAAAATATCTTCCAGGGTTGCAATTCCTGATACGCCGCCGTATTCATCCACAATCATGGCAATATGCTCTTTTTTTTCGAGGAGTTGTTCAAACAGTTTGGGAATGGTGAAATTTTCGAAAGTAACCATCATTTCCCGTTTAATATCCTTCAGTTTCAGGTTGAACTTATCTTCGGCAAGTTTTTCGAGGATATCATATTTCAAAACATAACCTGTGATGTTATCCACATTATTCTGATAAACCGGAATCCTGGAAAAGCGAAGATAATTTTTATCCTTAAAAAAATCGGTAAGCAAAAGTTCCTCAGGAGCTGAAACCAAAACCGTTCGTGGAGTCATGATGGATTTAACGCTGATCGACCTCAGGCGCATCAGGTTTTGGATCACCTTCTCTTCCGATTCTTCAAAAACCCCTTCCTGTGTTCCGATTTGCGCCATGGCAGAAATTTCCTCGCGGCTGATTGTTTTTTGTCCTTCGGAATCAAAAAACATATTGGTGATCCATTTTGAGATTATCACCAGCGGCCAGGAAATATAAACCATGGTCATCAAAATGCCTGCCGAGGGCAATGCCAGACTACGCCAGTAGCGTGCCCCGATTGTTTTGGGGATGATCTCGGAAAAAACCAGAATGAGCAAGGTGAGGATAGCTGATATCCAGCCAAAGTAAGCCTCACCAAAAACGGCAACCGCCTGTGCCCCAACCCCGGCAGCACCAACGGTATGCGCCACTGTATTGATGGAAAGAATCGCTGCCAGCGGCCGGTCGATGTTATTTTTGAATTCCTTTAAACGGGCAGCACTCTTACTGCCTGCCAGTTCCCGGGTCTTGATGTAGGAAACGGATGTGGAAAGAATAACCGCCTCCATGATGGAGCAGAGGAATGAAATGGCAATGGCCAGAAACAGGTAAAAAAGCAATAATCCCATAGGCTACAAAACTAAGATAATTTTATGCTGACTGGACAGAGAAATTTTTTAACGGATTGAAAACCTGAAATGTAAATATAAAATGAATGGATGCTCAAAGGTGAAATGCAAAATAAAAATTTAATCGTCAATAATTACTGATTAACAGATATTTGTAAGCTATGCATTGCGAATACTAATATTTTGCAGAAGATAACTTTAAACTTAATTATCGAATATTATATTTTGGTGGGTACTAAAATGATTCCATGAAGTTATCAGTCATGCAAAGCTGCCTAAAAAAATGTTCATAAGCCATGCTAAATATACTTGTTTTCATGCCGGGGATCAACAACTTCCCGATACTTAACAATCACATTCTTAAAATCTTCCCAGGCGTCTTTTTTCAAATTTGGATTCCGGAGCAGGGCCGACGGATGATAAGTCGGTATCAACAAAATGCCCCGCCAGTTGTGCCATTGCCCCCTGATGCGGGTAATTTTTACATCACTGCCTAAAAATGCTTTTGTAGCAATGGCACCCAGGGTAATTATAATTTTCGGTGCTATCAGGTTGATTTGTTCTTCGAGGTATGGCAGGCATGCAGCCTGTTCATCAGGAAGCGGATTGCGGTTGGCGGGAGGACGGCACTTGACAATGTTGCTGATAAACACATGCTCCTCCCTTGTAAAATTACAGGCTTCCAGAATTTTATCCAGCAGTTGGCCCGACTTCCCTACAAAAGCCTCTCCAACCCGGTCCTCATCAGCTCCCGGCCCCTCACCTATCAGGAAAATGGGCGCCTTAGGATTTCCATTGCCAAAAACCGGTTTTTTGCGGGTTTTATGCAATTTGCATTTTGTGCACGAAACAACTTTTCCTTTCAGTGTATCCAGGGTTTCATTTTCCATGGGATGTTTATTTTTTGTTAATAAAATGAATTATTCCCTCCAAATCTTCCGGCAAAAACCATCGGATATCTTTGTCCCGCTTAAACCAGGTCAGTTGCCTTTTGGCATAGCGACGGGTGTTGGTTTTGATATTTTCGATGGCCTGATCCAGTCCGGTATCACCATCCAGATATTCGAAAATTTCTTTATAGCCAACCGTGTTCAGTGCGTTCAGGTTCCTGTGAAGCATCAGGGCTTTCACTTCTTCCATCAAACCCTTTTCAATCATTTTACCGGTTCTGATGCTGATGTTTTCGAAAAGTTCAGCCCGTGGCCTGTTCAATCCTATCTTAATAATTTTAAAACTCCTCGCTGCATTTTTCCTGATCCTGAATGAAGAAAATGTTTTTCCGGATGACAGGCAAACTTCAATGGCCCGTTTCATGCGGTTTGGATTATTTTTGTCCACCTCCGAAAAATACTCCGGGTCCAGGCACTTCAACTCATTTTGAAGATATTCAATACCCTGCGCCCGGTATTTCTCATCCACCAGCTTTCGCACGCTCAAATCTGCATCGGGAATATCATCGATACCCTCGCAAACCGCATCAATATAAAGGCCTGAACCTCCAGCCATTATCACAAAATCAGATTCCATAAAAAGCTGATCAAGCACCCCGAGCACATCCTTTTCAAACATCGACACATTGTAATTATCATGCATGGAAAGGTGGCCTGCAAAATAATGGGGGCACACAGCTTTTTCGGAATCGGTGGGTGCAGCCGTGCCTATTTTCAATTCCTTAAAAAACTGCCTTGAATCTGCTGAAATAATTGAAGTTTTAAAGTGACTGGCAAGCTTTATGGCCACGCTGGTTTTACCGATGGCAGTAGGCCCTGAAAGTACAATCAGCGTTTTTTTGGATTTGCCGGCCGATGATTTTCTGCTAGTAATCATCTTCTACTCCATAGTCCTCTTCATCGTCCTGGCTAAGCAATGATTTGAAATCATCAAGCAATTCCTGCTTTAGCTTTTCGGAGTCTTCCTCAACCTTCACATTTTCTTTGAGTTGCAAACTTCCACTGCTGTAGGAAATGCGCGGGTAGGTTTTTAACGAATCCCCACCCAGCACATCTATCACCTCCAGGCGAAAAGTGTGCATCTGTAAAAAATCGTATTCATAAAGCAATTTCTGATCAATATCATCAAGAAATTCATCTAACCGTGTTTTTGCCATCTCCAGCGTATGGCCGCGTTTTCCGGATTTCCCCGAAGGCTTTGCGCCATCACCATGCATATTAATGAGCGTTATCTCGCGGAGCTTTCGCCAGTTGTCATCTGTAATATGAAATGAAGCCAGCTCCTGCCCGCTCAGCTTGAGTGACTGAACCATAAAGTCGTGCAGATCCTTGAATGTTTGGGTGGATTTTATTTCCAGCTCCCGGATAAAATCTTGCTGATTATCAACCAATATTCTGATTTTTAAAACATTCATTTTTCAGGTAAATATTAAAAAACGAAATAACAGGATCAAATTTAATGGAATTTCGTGTGGTATAAAAAAAGTTTACATTAGCTACCTGTTTGTAATCCAAGCTCTCTTCCTTTGCTCAGCATAAAATCGTAGGCTTCATCAAAATTGTTGCTGATTTCACCTTCAAGAATGGCTTCCCGAATGGCGGTTTTGATATCGCCTACCGTTTTACAGGGTTCCAGGTTAAATGTTTTCATAATCAAATCGCCCGAAACCGGTGGCTGCCAATTTTGCAACCGGTCCTTTTCTTCAATTTCCACAAGCTTTTGCCTGACGATCTCAAAGTTCTTTTTGTATCGTTTGATCTTCTCAGGGATTTTAGAAGACATATCCGCTTCACACAAACTCATCAGGTCGTCAATTTCATCACCGGCTTCAAAAAGCAATCTGCGCACCGCCGAATCGGTTACAATTTCTTCGGAAAGCGCTATGGGCCTGAGGTGCAGCCTGACCAGTTTCTGTACATATTTCAACTTATCACCCGCCGGCAGTTTCAATCGCTTAAAAATTCCGGGCAGCATTCTGGCCCCAACATAATCGTGTGCATGAAAAGTCCAACCAATTCCATCTACCCATTTTTTGGTCCTGGGCTTCCCGATGTCGTGCACGATGGCCGCCCATCGCAACCACAAATTATCAGATTTTGCAGCCACATTATCAAGCACAATCAGGGTATGGAAAAAGTTATCCTTATGCCCCTTCCCTTCTTTGTATTCCGCACCCTGCAAAGCAACCATCTCCGGAAAAAACTGGTGTAACAGTCCGGTGCTGAACAATACCCTAAAACCGACTGAGGGTTTCGGGGACATCACTATTTTATTGAGCTCATCGGTGATTCTTTCCTGCGAAACAATTTTCAAACGTTCTGCATTCCGGCTTAAGGCTTTGTAGCTCTCTTCCTCAATCCTGAAATCAAATCGCGAAGCAAACCTTACTGCCCGCATCATCCGGAGCGGGTCATCGGAATACGTGATGTCAGGATCCCGCGGGGTGCGAATGATTCCTTTTTTCAGGTCCTCCTGCCCCCCAAACGGGTCAATCAGTTTGCCATAACTATTGCTGTTCAAACTGATGCTCATGGCATTGATGGTGAAATCTCGGCGGTTCTGATCGTCCGCTAAAGTGCCGTCTTCAACAATTGGTTTTCGTGAATTTTTTCGATAAGATTCTCTGCGTGCCCCGACAAATTCAATTTCCCAGTCCTTATATCTCAGCATCGCTGTACCAAAGTTTTTGAATACGGTAACCTTAACATTTCCGGCCTTTTTACCAACAGCCTGTGCCAGGTCGATACCTTTGCCCACCACCACAATATCAATGTCTTTGGACGGATGGCCGAGCAAGAGGTCGCGAACAAACCCACCAACCACATAGGCCTGAACGCCTAATTCGGTAGCGGTTTCGGATATTAATCTAAATACGGGATGTGTTAAGTAGGATTTCACGATACAGATTTAAAAAAGGGTGCAAAATTAACAAAAACGATTTTTAAGTATTTATTTCACCACGAAAAGAAATTTTGAATACCTCCGGGAAAGATGTAAACTTCAAAACACAAAAAAACAAGCCCATTACGGACTTGTTTAAGAAGTTCTGTATTTGGGGTTCAAACTTAAATACCAAAGCTTATCCCGATTCCTGTGGCGGTTTTCATCAAAGCTGTTTCAGCATCCACAAGGTTGGGCTTTTGAAGGGCTTCCTCCAGGGAAACAGAAGTGATATGCGGATGACGATAAGAAACCATACGTCCGTATTCTTCGTTCATCACCATCTCAAAGGCTTTTACACCAAACTGGGTTGCCAGAACCCGGTCGTAGGCAATCGGAACACCGCCACGTTGCAGGTGGCCAAGAACCGTAGTCCTGATACTGTGCTGACAACCAGCCTCTTTGAGTTGATTCATCAAAACATTGGCCACACCTCCCAAACGGCGGTTTTCGTAGCCGATCTCTTCCTGGCTCAGCGTGGCATAGTCACTGCCGATGGCACGTGCACCTTCTGAGATTACGATATTAACGAAACCGCGGTCTCTTTCAAATCTCTTATTTACACTTTCCAGAACTTTTTCGATGTCGTAAGGAAATTCCGGAAGCAGACAGATTTCAGCACCTCCGGCCACTGCGGCATTCATGGCAATCCAGCCGGCATAACGGCCCATGACTTCAAGAATGAGCACCCGGTTGTGCGATGCAGCGGTGGTTACCAATTTATCCACAGCTTCGGTGGCAATCTGTACAGCAGTTTGATAACCGAAGGTTGAGTCCGTTGCCGAAAGGTCATTATCAATGGTTTTGGGAACACCTATTATGTTGAGGCCCATATCGTGTAATCGTTTTGAAATGCGCTGCGAACCATCCCCACCAATATTGATCACAGCCTCTATACCAAGGTATTGCAGTTTTCTAAGCATTTCTTCCGAACGGTCGACCGAACCCCAGGAGCCATCTTTATTTTTAACCGGCCAGGCAAACGGACCACCTTTGTTGGTGGTTTGGATGATTGTTCCGCCCTGATAATGAATACCGGAAACTTTTTCATCGTCGAGGATAACTATTTCGGTGGGTTCATTTAAAATTCCGTTGAAGGCTTCAATACTACCCACAATTTCCCAGTTTTTTTCCAAATTGGCCCTTTTAACAATAGCCCTGATTACAGCGTTAAGTCCGGGGCAATCACCTCCGCCGGTTACGATCAAACATCTTTTCATTTGATTAAAATTTTGAAATGGTTGGCAAAAGTAAATAATTTAAAAAACCGTATATTAAAGAAGTCTTAAATCTGTGTTGACGCGCATTTTAAAGGGCTACAACCCTGCCTTTACTTTATTTCATCAACACCTTCAAAACCGAGGAATTAACATTAACTTAGCATTGGAAGATCAGAACCTGAAAAATAATTCATCTTTTAAAACATAATTTATACTCACTCTAATTGCATTTGACATGGCTACACCACACCAAAATTTGTAAGTTTGCGGCCAATTAATTTTAAATTTTTAACAATTGATAACATAAATAGCTATGAATAAAAAAATTGGCATCAGGCATGAAGACAAATATGTGATGGAGCGTAGGGTAGCTTTACCTCCTGCTCACGCAAAATTATTGATAGAAAAAGGGTTACAGATTTATGTTGAGAAATCACCCAAGCGGATATTCATGGATGAGGAATATGAAAAAGCCGGTGCATTTTCAACAAAAAGCCTGGCGGATTGTCCGGTGATCTTTGGGGTGAAAGAAATTCCGGTATCCTTTTTCGAGGAAGACAAAACCTACATTTTCTTCTCGCATGTTATCAAGGGGCAGGCTTACAACATGCCCATGCTTACCAAAATGATGGAGAAAAAATGCAACCTCATCGACTATGAAAAGATCGCTGACAGTACCGGACGCCGGCTTATTTTCTTTGGCCGTTTTGCCGGACTTGCAGGGATGATAAATTCACTTTGGTCGATGGGCGAAAGAATGCGGGTGCAGGGAATGGAAACACCGTTCACACGCATCCAACAATCACATCGGTATAATTCACTTAAAGATGCTGAACAGGCTGTGAAGGAAGTAGGCGAGATCATTCGTACCGAGGGTCTTACACCGGAACTAACCCCGCTCACCATCGGATTTACCGGTTATGGCAACGTCAGCAAAGGCGCACAGCACATTACCGACCTGCTGCCAACCATTGAAATTACACCGGAAGAACTTCTTGAATTAAAAAAACGCGGTAGATATTCCAACAAGCTGGTTTATAAGATTGTATTTAAGGAGGAAGATTTATCAGCCACAAAGGACCCGGATCAAAAATTCGAATTGCACGATTATTACAACCATCCCGAAAAGTATAATAACCAGTTTGAACAATACGTGGAACATCTCACCATCCTGATGAACTGCATGTACTGGGATGACCGCTATCCGCGACTGATTACCAAAGATTTCATCGAAAAGGTCTATTTAAATGGTGAAATGAAGCTAAAGGTAATTGGTGACGTGACCTGCGATCCGGATGGCTCCATCGAATTCACCCACAAAGGAACGGAGATTGAGGATCCGGTTTTTGTTTACGATCCCGTGAAGCGGGAGCCTACCATGGGATTTTCAGGTGATGGTATCCTGGTTATGGCTGTGGATATCCTGCCCAGCGAACTTCCACGGGAATCATCAGAAAGTTTTGGGGATGCTCTGGTAAACTTTGTGCCTGCTATCGCCAAAGCGGATTATTCCAATGATTTCGACAAGTTGGAACTGCCTGCAGAGATCAAGCGTGCCATGATCCTGCATCAGGGCAAGCTGACACCGGATTACAAATATATCGAAGAATATCTGAAATAGTTTTAAAAGGTGTCGAATACAATTGATCCGGCACCTTTTGTATTTTAAGCCAAACCAAATTTTTGAAATCAAGCCATCATGAAAAATATTCTGGTTATCGGAGCTGGATTATCCTCATCTACTTTAATCAAATACCTGCTCGACAATTCAGGACAGTACAACTGGAAAATCACCATAGGTGATAAAGACTACGATACCGCCGCCAAAAAAATCGACGGCCATCCCAACGGCAAAGCCATTT
>JAGYLT010000055.1 GCA_018400545.1 Bacteroidales bacterium | reverse complement strand
CGGGAGTTTAAAGTTATTTGTTATTGAGTTATTTGTTATTGAGTTATTTGGTTAATGGGTTATTGAGTTGTCAGTGGCCTCAATGCGTTCGGCGTCAATGGTAGTCATTGTTAGTCATTCTTCGCTATGCGCTATGCGCCCTGCGCTAAGCTCCTTCTCTTCCTTCTCTTAGTCTCTCAGTCACCTCATCACTCCACCACTCAACCCTCTCAAACCACTCACACTATACCTTCTACCTTCTACCCTCTACCTTCTCCTACTGATGTAAAGTCCCCGTATTGATAACCGGCGAAGCATCCCTGTCGGAGCACAGGACTACCATCAGGTTGCTCACCATGGCCGCTTTCTTTTCCTCGTCCAGTTCAACAATCTCTTTTTCCGAAAGTTGTTCCAGTGCCATATCCACCATGCTTACTGCACCCTCAACAATCTTGGCACGCGCTGCAACAATGGCAGTAGCCTGCTGACGCCGCAGCATGGCACCGGCAATTTCTGAGGCATAAGCCAGATAACTGATTCGCGCTTCGAGGACGTTTATTCCGGCAATGGCAAGCCTTTCGGCGATTTCCCTTTCAAGGGCTTCATTCACTTCTTCGCCGCCTGAACGCAGTGTGATGTCAGCCTCTTCATCATCAAAATTATCATACGGGTAGTGGCCGGCCAGTTTACGGATGGCAGCCTCGGTTTGGATATCCACAAAGTGGTTGTAGTCATCCACCTCAAAAGCCGCCTTGAAGGTATTATCAACTTTCCACACCAGTACAATCCCAATCATGATGGGATTTCCAAGTTTATCGTTTACCTTGATGGCTTCGCTGTCGAGGTTGCGTGCACGGAGCGAAATGCGTTTACGGGTAAAAAACGGGTTCACCCAGAAAAATCCGTTTTTCTTTACAGTACCTTTGTATGCGCCAAAGAGCACTAAAACGGATGATTCATTCGGATTAACGATCAGGAAACCAATGGAAAGAAAAATGCCAACGGCAAGAACAATAGCGAGCAGGAACATTTTCATGAAGATCATTCCCAAAATCGGGAGCACAATCAAAATCAATACCACCAGCAACATCAGATATCCTGAAGCGGGTGAATAACTTTTTTCGTCTTTCATTGCCTTAATTTTAAATTAATACTTTATTAATATCATTTTGATATCACAAATATATAACAAATTGAAGGCAGAAGTCAAGTTTTTTATTTCACTATTTAAACTTAAAATAAATTGGCCGGGCTTAATAAAACAGAGCCAACGCACTCTTCACTGGAAATCAAAAACTTAAACAGATTTGGCGATGTAAGAATTTGTCAGATAAAAATAAAAAGCGTGAAAAATGCTGTGGTCGAATTCTTAAAATTCATTAATATTGTAAAGAGAAAAATCATTTTTGAAATACAAATAATAAAAGCCATGTACAACTTCATAACCATTTTTGTGAACTGCCCGTCATGCGGGAAAAGCCTCATGGAACACAAGAAACACATCGACAATGAACCCAGCATCAATCTCATCATCAGCACCGAAAAAGAAAAAGGCATGATCTGGCTCAGTTCGATTTACGGCAGCTATAATTATTCATCTGAAGTTGAAACACCCAATGGCGAGTTGGCAAACTTCCATTGTCCGCACTGCCACACTGAGTTGACCAGCAAAATGCTTTGCAATATTTGCGATGCACCCATGGTGGATTTTAACCTGGAAATGGGTGGCCGCGTAAGCATCTGCTCGAGAAGTGGCTGTAAAAATCATGCTATTGCATTTGAGGATCTGTCGCTGGCCCTGAAGAAACTTTACCAGGAATATGGTTTCCGTGGCCGCGATTACCCCAAAAATCTGGATCTTAGAACCACCACAATAAAACCCAAAGTAACGGATGAAAATGCAGAGATCATCGAATCAGGAACTTTCCTGCAGGCCTATTGTCCGCATTGCCGGAAAAGCCTGATAGAGAATGAGATGCTGCGGCTAAAAATATCCAATGGCGAAGAGGGGGAACTTTTACTCAGTCCATATCTCAACGTGTTTACTTCAAAATCTACCATTTTCCTGCCCGAAGATAAAACAGTAAAAGACCTGAAATGCCCGCATTGCAGAGAAAGTCTGGTCATCCATGAAAAAAACTGCGAGAAATGCAGCTCTCCCGCGGCGCGTATCTGGATAAGCGCCCGGACCAAGTTTATTGATTTCTATATCTGTACCAAAAAAGGCTGCCGCTGGCATGGCCTGAACGAGGAAGACCTTTACGAAATCAAGCTGGAAGACAGTGATGAATGGTAGGCTGCGGGCCGGATGAATTTCCGGATACAGAAACATTTTTGCAGAAGTTAATCAAACAAAATAGATCTTACTTTTTGGATTTTATAAGGGGCGGTAATGTTTTTCCGCGTCTGATAACAAGTATGGTCTGTAACCAAACTTCTGACAATTATGTTTCAAATCGTACGTAAACAAATCATGGCGCGCGACACCATCGTTCGCAATGAGGTGGAGGCCCCAAAAATTGCCGCCAAAGTAAAAGCCGGGCAGTTCATTATCCTAAGGGTTAACGATACCGGCGAGCGTATTCCGCTTACCGTAGCCGACAAAGACCCTTTTTCAGGAACCATCACTCTTATATATCAGGTAGTTGGAAAAACCACTGCACTGCTCCGTTCGCTCAACGAGGGCGATTCCATAAAAGATATCTCAGGGCCGCTAGGCAAGCCCGCCGAAGTGGAAAACATGGGAACCGTAGTCATGGTTGGCGGTGGAACCGGAGTTGCCATCCTGCATCATGTAGCCAAAGCTTTTAAAGAAGCCGGAAATTATGTGATCAGTATCATCGGAGCAAAGGATAAGGAAATGCTGATCCTTGAAAGGGAAATGAATGCCATCTCGGATGAACTTGTAATTACCACCGATGACGGCAGCTACGGGCACATGGGATTTGTTACCGACCCCCTCAAAAAATACCTGGATGAGCGGCACGATGTAAAACTGGTGTATGCCATCGGCCCAATCATTATGATGAAATTTGTGACCCAACTCACCAAAAAACACGACATCAAAACCATGGTAAGCCTCAACCCCATTATGATCGACGGGACAGGCATGTGTGGCGGTTGTCGTGTAAAGGTGAACGACAAAACCAAATTCTGTTGTGTGGATGGCCCCGATTTCGATGCATTTGAAGTGGACTTCGATGAGTTGCTTAACCGGAATTCACTGTACATCCGCGAAGAAAAAGAATCCTTATTGGCTTCAATCAGATAAAACCCGGATACTATGCTTGATCATGATGTTAAATATCTGAAGTTCAGGTCGTACCTGAGCACTTACTGCCCGCATTGCCACAATAGCTTCAACCAGGAGTTGCACGGCGAAAAAACCCTGCATTTCGATGCGATACATCAAGGCGAACCCATGGAATTAATCCTGAGCCCTTACCTCGATGTTTTCGAAGTAGATGCTTCCATCGAACTGGATGATGGCGCCGTACTTGATGACCTGATGTGCCCAAAATGCAAAAAAAGCCTGATCAACAAGGAAGTGCCCTGCGGCGAATGTGGCTCGCCCGTGGGCGGAGTAATCATATCAGCCTTTTCAAAGCTGATGCCTTTTTATGTTTGCCTGAAATATGGCTGCGAATGGCATGGGTTGACCAAGGCCGATGAACGTAAAATCAAATTAAAAATTCCGCGGCAGGATATGCCCGAACAGGATAAAACCCTGCGCGTGCACAACCATCAGGAAGTACCTTACGGTTATACCACCGAGCTGGCCCTGTTGGAGGCTGGTCGCTGTTTGCAATGCAAAAATCCAAAATGTGTGGAAGGGTGTCCAGTGAATGTGGATATTCCCAAATTTGTTTCGCTTATCGCAGAAGAGAAATTCGATGCGGCAGCCAAAAAAATCAAGGAAACCAACCTCCTGCCGGCCGTTTGCGGACGCGTGTGCCCGCAGGAAAACCAGTGTGAGGAAAAGTGCGTTCTTGGGATTAAAGATAAACCGGTGGCCATCGGCAGGCTGGAAAGATTTGTTTCGGATTATGAGCGAAAAATGGATCTGGTGAAAGTGCCGATGATCAATGAAAATACCGGCCAGAAAATTGCCGTGATCGGCTCAGGGCCGGGTGGCCTTACCCTTGCTGCCGACATGCTGCAGAAAGGATATGATGTAACTGTTTATGAAGCCCTGCACGAAACCGGCGGTGTGCTAACTTACGGCATCCCGGAATTCAGGCTGCCCAAAACCATTGTGCAGTTTGAAATCGAATACCTGAAAAACCTGGGTGCAAGATTTGAAATGAACCACGTGATTGGTAATATCCTCACCATCGATGAATTGCTGGAGCATTTCGATTCGGTGTATATTGGGGTAGGCGCCGGACTGCCAAAATTCATGAACATTCCGGGTGAAAGCCTGGGGAATGTATTCTCGTCGAACGAGTACCTCACCCGCATGAACCTGATGAAGGCCTATAAGTTCCCCGAGTACGACACCCCCATGCCACGCGGCAACAAAGTAGTGGTGGTCGGGGGTGGCAACGTGGCCATGGACTGCGCCCGCACCGCCATCCGAACCGGCTCACAGGAGGTTACTATCATTTACCGGCGCTCGCGGCACGAGCTGCCCGCCCGCGCCGAGGAAGTGCACCACGCCGAGGAAGAGGGCATCAAGTTCAAGCTGCTGAATACACCCATCCGCTACATCAGCACCGACTTCAACACTGTGAAAGGCGTGGAATGTCTGCGCATGCAATTGGGTGAGCCCGATGACAGTAGTGCGACAACCCCGCCAACTTTCACCGTGCCCGATGACATCACCATCGAGTGCGACCTGGCCGTGGTGGCCATCGGCACCGGCCCCAATCCCATCATTTTCCAGTCTTCTCCGCATTTGAAGCGCAATAAGTGGGGATATGTGGAGGTGAACCCGGAAACCAACGAAACCACCATGGCCAACGTTTATGCCGGTGGCGACATCGTTACCGGATCGGCCACCGTGATCGAAGCAATGGGAGCCGGACGTATTGCTGCCAACGCCATGCACAAAAAGCTCACCGCCCTGCGGAAGAATAAACTAAAAAGCAAAAAATCCAATGCCAAAAAAGTAGAAAGCGTGAATTAATACATATGCAAAGCAGAACCCGAAATCCCGGAATCTTTGGTTTCGGGATTTTTTTTGTTGATGGATTTTTAAGCCGGTTTATTCATCATTTCTTGATGAATTATTCAGGATAATCAGGCATGGGCATGTAAATGTTTTTGAACAAACATAGATTCTGATTTTACATTTTCCGCTCCTCCGCTTTAAAAGCGCCCCGGTTATGCAAAATCCACTGACTGCGATCCAACGGATTTACGCCTTTGTAAGGTCTGATCATGCCCTCCTCATCCGAAACAGGTTTATATCCTAAAAATTTAAATCGTGCCTGCGCTTTCCCCGCTGAACTCATGCCCAGTTTTACATGATAATCCAGAGATGTTGCTGCGGGAACTTCACCCGTGATTTTCACCTTACCGTTATCGAAGGAAGGAGCATCAAATGTTCCGCGCATTTTAAGGATGTCGCTGGTGATCTTGCCAAGGAGTTCGTCAGGTGCATTGATTGTGAATTTCAGGACAGGCTCCAGCAAAGCCGTGCCGGATTTTTGCAGGCCGTTCATAATTGCCATCGGCACTGCGATATTCCAGTCGCCGGGACGGGAATGTATTTCATGATCTTCCCCATCGATGAGGGTGATTTTTATATCGGTAACTTCCCAGCCTTTGATGCCCTGCTCCAAAGCTTTTGGAACAGCCGCTTCAATTTCATTTTGGTATTTTTGTTTGATCTTATCAAAACTAAGTTCTGACTTGTAAACAATTCCTGATCCCGGTTCGCCAGGTTCGATGGAAAACGTAACCACTGCCCAGCAGGGTTTGGGCATGGTGTAGCTTGCATGGCCAATGCCGGCATTTGCCGGAGTTTCACGATAAATCACCGTGGGTTCTTCAAAAGTGGCTGCAACTCCAAAACGGTCTTCCAGTTCTGTGGTTATAATTTCTTTTTGCACAAATCCCATCAGGTTGACATGCAATTCACGCTCATCTTTATACCACATGAGGTTTAGCTTCGGATCTTCCATGTTCATGATTTCAAGTGCGTGGGCTAACCGTGTAAAATCCAGGTCATCCTGAGGCAGTATGCTTACCGTCATCAGTGGGGTTTGTAAGGATGTAAACCGGGGTATATTTTTAGCTGATCCCAGAATATCGCCGGCTGTGGTGTTGGATAATCCCGTCAGAATTCCTATATCTCCTGACTCCAGCGATTTCATATCCATGATTTTGCCTGTAAACTGCTTTTTGATCTGGGCAACTTTTTCAGTTAGCCCGGTCGTGTTATTGGTTACCTCATCCCTTACTTTTAAATATCCACCAAAAATCCTCACGAAAGACAATTTACCCAGTTTTGGGTTGTGCTGAACTTTATAAACCAGGGATGAAAGCTGATCTGAATTTGCAGGAGGTTTGGGGATGTAGTCCACTATTGCATCCAAAAGTTCCTGAATACCGGTACAGGTTTTTGCAGCCCCGGTTAAAACAGGAAAAATTTGAAATGTTTTGAGAAAGCCCGGTATTTTGGTTTTAATTTCTTTGGCCGATATGGGTTCGCTGTCAAGATATTTTCCCATGATTTGCTCGTCCAAATCGCAGAGGTTTTCCATGGACAATTCAACCAGGTGGTTTGCCGTATCGATAATCCCGGTTTGCAGAATATTGCTTATTCCTGCATTAACTGAGCCTTCGCTTAAAGGCGTAGTGAGGCAAAATGTCTTTACATCTAATTCATTTTCAATTGAATCAATAACCTGGCTGGCATCTGCACCATCACGGTCGATTTTATTGACGAAAAAGATAACCGGAATTTTCCGTTCTTTCAACGATTCCCATAACGCCCAGGTGTGAGCCTGAAGGCCTTCCACAGCGGAAATTACCAGAATAGCGCCGTCCATAATTTGCAGCGACCGTTCCACTTCGGCCGAAAAGTCGGCGTGGCCCGGGGTGTCCACCAGGTTTATCCGGCAATCTTTCCATTTAAACGACAGTTCTGAAGCACGGACAGAAACACCACGTTCCTGCTCAATCTTCAGGCTGTCAGAAGTGGTAGTCCCCTTGTTTACATCGCCGGGGTTTTTTACTGCTCCTGCCAGGAAAAGAAATTGCTCGGTAATGGTTGTTTTCCCGGCATCCACGTGCGAAAGTATCCCGATGTTTCTGATTTTGGCCATTTTTATGCTCCAATTTTGACGGCAAAGATATGGAGTTAAAACAGGTTTACACCTGAAAAACTTAACTGTGATAATGGTACAGATTGATTATTTTTGCGGTATGAACGAAAAGCCAAAGCCAATGAAAAATTCCGGTTTATATTTGTTAATAGCATTGATGTCGATCCTGTTTGCTGCCTGTGATGACAAAAACAACGATGACCCCGGGCCAACCCCTGTGCCCGACACCTATTCCGTTTCTTATTCGTTTAGTGTTTTCGGTGGCTACGATGACCTTCAGTTGTCCTATTTCGCACCGGAGGAAATCCGCAGGATCAAGTCGAATCCCAAAACGCCCTGGTCAGAATCCATATCCAATTACAGAAAACTGGATTCCGTGGCATTGAATGTAACCCTGCTTCCGATTGCAAATCGGACGATAACCTATGAGTGGGAAGTACGCATAACCAAAGGTGGTGATTTTATAGACCTAAACGGAAATAGTGAAACGGAAACAATAGGCGATAACCCGCAACCAATTTATATCGAATGGAAGCAGGTGATTGAATAGTATAATCACACAAAATCTTATATATTTTCTTATTTCATTATAGGCACTATATCGTTAAGTTTTATGGTGCAATTAGCTTTTCAGGGCGTCACCTGTTTCATTTTCCTTAAATCTGTCCGGCTATAAAGGCTCGAATCACGGGTAGAAAATAACGGAATAAACCACATCGAAAAAATTTTTGGATTCTACAAAATGGGAAAGGATAATTACTTTTATGTTTTCAAACCAATCCAAATATTATTTATCAACACCATTTGAACATCCATGGGTGTGACTATTTATCTAATTGTTGAAAGCCAGATGTTTCTGATTTTTACAAAAAATCAATCCAATTTAAAAGGTTTCTAAATTGGCAAATGGGTGTTAGTTTTTTGGATAACTTGCGTAGTTTTACCGTGGACTTTAGATGAAATACGGGGAAAAATCAGGGCTAATTAAACAATGAAACCATACTGCATCCGATTATTGCTTTGGTAAATATCCCCACCTTAATCATTAATAAACAACTTACTATGAAAAATCGTTACGATCAGGTTATTAAAAACAATTGCTGTCAGGCCAGGTCCGAACATAAGTCAAATCACAAATTGCGGTCCGGCCTTTTCATGCTGGTGTTTATCCTACTTGTTGCTACATCCTTTTCTCAGGATTGTGGTACAGGCGATACCATCACATTTGATGTAAATACGAACATCGTAGGGGTGTTTACGGTAGCCTCTGATGACGTGCTTCAAATCCTGCCCGGAGTTAATATTAATTTCGAAACCCAGGATTCAAAATTATCCATCGAGGGTACAATTCTGGCTGAAGGTACAGAAGCTTCACCCATCACCTTTTCAGGATTACTGGCTGATGGTTGGTCGGGACTGGATATTACAAACGCCTGTCCTTCAAAGTTCGTTTATTGCAACTTTTCTGGAATTAACCGCGGCGGCAATAAGTTAGGGGATTCAAGAGCAGTAGCCGGAATTGAAATATCCGCTACCGATGAAGTACTTTTTGAGCATTGCACTTTTACCGGAAACAGCGATGGTATTGGGATAGCAAATTCGACCGGTGTATTGATTTCGTCGTGTAACTTTATCGATAATGAGATTTTACCCGGACAAAAGGGGTTGATTTATATTGAAGGAAGCAGTTCCGATACCATTCGCGATTGTGAATTCAGAAATAATAAAACCAACCTTCGGGGCATCATATCGGTAAATAACGGATCCACTGCAGTTGTCCAGGATAACGAGTTTGTGCAAACACTATTTTTTGAGCCAGTTTTCAATGGGACTATTTTTTCTGTAATCAACCTAAAGCAAAGTGATGCCCCAAACCTGCTAATAGTAAATGGAAACGATTTCCGTAATTCAAAGGCACCTGAGGGTAACAGGTTGTGTGAAATCTCGGTATTTGGGAACCAGAATAATATTGATAATTCCAATGTGCTCATCTGGAACAATTCTTTTATAGGATATCCATTTCCGACACCTGGTCAAACGCCAAAAACTGCAATCCGTGCTAATTATTCGGTGCTCACCATCACGCACAATACAATCAGATTTTATAACCGCTCAGGAATTGAATTGCTGGTTTCCGAGGCCAAAATTAATCTGAATACTTTCGCTTCAAACAGCACGACATCGGGCGTAGTTAATTTAGACGAATATAGTGGTTATGCCGGAAGGGTAATTAATAACGTGATATTTGCAAATACCTTTACAAACAACAGCGCATCAAGTGGACCAGCAATCCTGAGTAAAATTCTGCCGAATGAAAATGTCATTACCACCATCGATCAGAATTTGTTTTCAGAAAATGAAGCATCAGATGACGGCGGAAAAGGTGGTGCCATACATGATTTTTATGGCAGCAGGATGAATATCATTAACAACGTTTTTGATCAAAACAGTGCAGACCATGGAGGTGCCATCTGCATCGAAAGCAACACGGTTGAAGAGTCCGTTTCTGCCCTGGTTAAGAATAATCAGTTTACCGGTAATACGGCGTCAGGATCCGGAGGTGCTGTTTATGCCGAAAGATCAATGATTTCTTTTGTAAACAATGAAATTAAGAATAATCAGGCCCCAAATGGCGGGGGCATTTATCTTGACGGATCTGAGAATGAATTAAAAAAATCACAAAGGGCGGAATTGAATTTTACGGATAATATTTTCAAAAATAATACTTATGGCCAGGCGGGCGGTGGATGCTATCTGCTGAATTGCCAGGATATTGATTTCGTGAGAAATCTGTTTAGTTCCAATATTCCTGATGGAACACCTAATGATCAGTTTGGTGGTGGAATATATGCTGAAAACAGCAACCTGAATTTGTATAATTGCAATTTTGTGGAGAATGAAGCCTCGGCAGATTTTGGTGCTATCTACCTGAATATTGGGTTAGAAAACACGCTCGTGGTACAAAATTGTAACCTTACCGGACACCAGGATGCCGGTGGTGTAGTGATCGAAAATCCCATTGATGTTGAAAATACACAGGTGTTCAATACGCTGTTTTATGAAAACAATCAGGGTGCTACCGGCAAGGCTTTTATTTACAATGGTCCGGATCCCATCGATCTGTATAATTGCTATTTCGATGTTTTGCCAGCAGGTTTTGATCTGAATTTCGTGGATGAACTCGTAAATGGTTCACCCGGTTGGGCTGAATTCGGGAGTTACTACCTGGATTGCGTTAATTCAATTTGTGTGGATAGTGGAAATCCTGATACAGCCTATAACGATCTTCCAGGTGCAAATCCCGATGAGGCACTTTTCCCATCTTGCGGAACGCTCATCAATGACATCGGAATCAGCGGTGGCCCTTATGCCCTGGATGTTTCTGAATTATTTCAGCCAGAGGTTGTTGAATCTGAAATCCTGATCACAAATTTCGAAGATAATAACCCGGAAGAAAATATTTTTTCTGATAACCCGCAGGAAGATCTGGCTT
>JAGYLT010000054.1 GCA_018400545.1 Bacteroidales bacterium | reverse complement strand
AATGAGCAGCATGGCCCGGCGTGTGTCCATGCTGAGCCTGGTTTTCCTGAACGATTCCCTGAGTCCTTTCACGTGAAATGCTGTTTCGGAATCTCCAAACATCGATTCACCAAAGTCCTTAATTCTCAGGATGGTTTCAAAAAGGGTATCTTTTTCCGGGTCCATCACCCAGATGAAATCCCGCGTCCCCAACGACAATTCCCGGGTTGTTTTCTGGATGTTGCCGAGGTATTTTTGAAGTTCATGGTGATCTCCGGCTTCCGATCGTGCCAGTTCGTTGTACAGGTTTATACGGGTAATTTTGTTACCCGCTTCATCATGGAAGTCCTGGGCACTTTTTTTCCTGAACAAGGCCCTTTCTTCCGATTTAGCCTTTTCGATTTTTTGTTGCATCTGCAGTTCGCGGGTTGCCAGGTAAATCCGCTGCCTGATAAAATAGTATAATGCAAATGCGATAATGGCAGCATAGGCCAGGTAGGCATACCAGGTTTGCCATGGAGCCGGGCTCACCGAAAGTTGGAGGGCAGCGCCTTCCTCATTCCAGATGCCATCGTTGTTGGATGCGATTACCCTGAATGTATAATCTCCGGCGTCGAGGTTGGTGTAGGTGGCTGTGCGGTTACCGGCATCGTCAATCCATTGCCTGTCGAAACCTTCGAGCTTATACCGGTATTGATTTTTATCGGGGTTGATATAGCTGAGTGCGGCAAAATCGAAGCTGATAACATCGTGATGATAATCCAGATTTAACTGCGTGAGTGATGGCGGAGTTGCTTCAAGCGTAAGATCCGGGTCATTGGTTTGAGCAACTGATTTTAGGGGCACCGATTCGTTATACAGTTTTATATCGGTTATAACCACAGGTGGTTTGTATGTATTTTTTTCAAGTTTTTCAGGATGAAAAATATTCAAACCCCCTACACCGCCAAAGTACATCTCTCCCTGATCGTTGGTAAAAAATGCATTCTGGTTGTGCTCGTTGTTTTGCAACCCGTCCATCATGTCAAATACTTTCTCCACACTGCCTTTTTCAGGGTCAAATTTTGCGAGGCCATTGTTTGTACTCAGCCACAGAAATCCGTCTCCATCTTCCTGAATGCCGTAAACCACATCATTTGGAAGTCCTTCAAAGCGGCCATAGGTTTGAAACAGGTCGGCACCACCCAGGTCATCCATGTTTTGAAGCATGCCAAAAACATCCTGTTTTATGGAAGGTTTAAACCGGTTCAATCCGGATGCCGTTCCTATCCAAAGCCGGTTTTTGCTGTCTTCAAAAATGCATAAAATCAGGTTGTTGCTCAGGCTGTTTGAATTACTTTTATAGTTGGTCAGGTAAATAAATTGTTCACGTTCTTTATCAAACAGGTTCAATCCGCCGGTGGCAGTGCCCAGCCAAAAATTTTGACGGCTGTCTTTAAAAACATAAAAAACATAAGGATGACTTGGGCTGTAGCCATCAGGGTCGCCGATATATTTTTTTGTTTTGCCGGTTTCTTTATGCATTCTGATCAGTCCCTGTCCGCTGCTCCCCAACCAGAGGTATTCACCATCGTCCATCATGTGCTGGATGGATGCGCCTTTTGGCCCGTATTGCCTGAACTGACCGGAAGACAATTTTTGGTCTGGTGTTCTTATCAGTTTGTTCACCCCGCCCTGCCGGGTGCCAATCCACAGGTCATCATTATCATCCATCAACAATGATAAAAGGTAATCCGAGCTGAGGGAATTGGAATTCCCCGGCTTGTTTCTGAACACTGTAAACCGGTCACTTTGTCTTTCCCATACATTTAATCCGTCAACAGTGGCAATCCATACCAAACCGGCATTATCATCTATGATGCCTTTAATCTGGTTTGAGCTGAGGGTGTTGTTTTTGGACGGGTTTTTTCTGACTAACTGAAATTGACTTTTTTCGCGGTACAGGATGCCGACCCCGTTTTGGCTGCCAATCCAAAAAACACCGTCATCTGACCGGCACAACGACAGTATGGAGTTTTCGGGGAGTTGTCCTATTTCATTGGCATCTTCCGATCCGTATTTGTAATAATTGCCGGATTCGGGGTTGTATTGAAGCAGGCCTTTATTGGTTCCAATCCAAAAATTACCATCCAATGCCGGATAAACATTTTGAAATGTGATCTGTCCTGAACTATCTGCTTCGGAAGATTTCAATAAAACGTTTGTAATCTCCCTTTCGAAATCAATATTCAGGAAGGCATCTGTGGTGATGATGAAGAGTTTGTTATCGATAATGCGCAGATCGCGGATGGTTTGCAGTTGCATTTTTTCCCCAAAAGGAGTTTCCGGAAAAATGTCATGGTTCCTGTCATCCGGGTTGTACCTGATCAGGCCTTCATCACTACCAATCCACACTATGCCTGTTTTATCCCGGGCTATAGCTCCCGTGAAATTTCCGGCATGTCCGTCCCCGGTACCCGGTTTGGTGTAAAGCCTTTTCGTTTCACCATTTAGTGTATTCACAAGGCTTACGCCATCATTTGTGCAAACCCACACTTCATTGCCCGTGCTGATGGATTTAAACGTGTTATTGTTTGACAGGCTGTTTTCGTTGCTTTCTTCCCGCTTAAAATGCTTAAACGTTTCTGTAGCCGGATCGAATCTTGTGAGTCCGCCGCCAAAGCTGCTGATCCAGAAAATTCCGAGGCTGTCTTCGTGGATATCCCAGATGTAATTGTTGCTCAACGAGTTGGGGTTTCCGGGTTCCGACCTGTAGGTTTTAAACGAATAGCCGTCATATCTTGCCATGCCATCCTGTGTACCGAACCACATAAATCCATGCTTATCCTGGATGATGCAGTTCACGGTATGCTGGGGCAGGCCATCTTCGGCACTAAGCCTGTGAAAATGCAGGTTTTGTACTTGTGCGGAAATGGATTGAAACAAAAATGGCAGGAGCAGGCATATCAGGCTGAACATTTGCAGATGAGCTTTTTTATAGCACTTGGACTTATAGGTGTTCAGGCTTGCCATTGTTTTGATCAGTTTCAAATTGTTTCAAACAACTATTAGCAGAGAACCGGATATAAGGTTTACCGGCCGGTTGAAAATTAACAATATTTTGTAGTTGTGAAGAAAAAATCCCAATCGGCCGCAACTACAAGGCTTATGTGTTGAAGAAGCTGAATTATTTTGGGTAGGATGCCACAGCCTGCCCCGACACTGCGGGGAATGAGATTGACATCAGAGATTATCCGGTGAGTCATATGAAATAAAAACTAAACCACCGCTGAAAGTTCTTTTCCAAGCTGTTGAACGCCAAGTAATATTTTTTGACGTGTTTTTTGCCGGGGTTCACGACGGCCCTGGATGTAATGCCCCAGTTGCCGTTGGTCTATACCTGTAACTCTTGACAAGGCCGCACGGGTAATTATTCCATCCAATTTATGTAGCAATGCCGAAACCTGAAGTTCAAAATCCAATTCATAATTGCCCTCAATAATGTAGTCCGGCAGTTCATCACCATCAGCAACTGAATTTTCTACATGAAATTGAAAAGCCTGCCGAAAGGCCTCTTTTACACCAACCAATGTTTTATGGGTTACCATTACAATTCCGTTAACTTCTCCCGATCCGGCAGCATAATTATCACCACTCCAACTTATTAATACTTTAACTTCTTTCATTGCTATTAGCTTTTATAGGTTTATTTCTATCCTGCCTGTTTGAAAATGCAAAGATAGTACAAATACTATCATAGCCAATATTTCTGATGGAATAGTAATTTTGACTCAACAAATCCGATAATTAGAAAACCAATCCAAACCCTGAAATAATACTACCTTTACAGGATTGTAAACAAAGTTGAGCGAAAATGAAAATTGCAATCATTGGATTTGGTGCTGCGGCCATGGGGTTGATTGAGCGGATTAAAAATACCGATCACGAAATCCATGTTTTTGAGCGAAGCAAGGATATTTATTCTTCCAGCATTTCAGGTATCCGTGCCGACGGGAAATTGTTTGTTTCCAAGGATATGGGTGGAGATCTTGATATTGACCTGGAATTACAAAAGCAGCTTGTGGATTTCTGGATCGAAAAAACCGGCAACGGCGAGCATGAAACCGGCCGGTCGTTCTCAAATATGGATTATTACAAGACCTTTTACGAAAAAGGCTTCCAGCCTGTGCATTCCGATTTTTACCATCTCGGCACCGACCAGTTGAAAGAGGTGCTCTACAACATTTACAAGGAATACAGTGCCTTAAAAAATGTCCGCTTTCATTTTAATACTTCGGTTGAAAATATTGAAATGCCAAATGGAAAAATCATGTTGGGTGAGCACGGCCCTTTTGACAAGGTTTACGTAGCTGTTGGCAGGAGTGGGCATAAACTCATAAAAGCCATTATTGGTAAATATCCTGAAATTGTACTGGATAGCACAAAAGTGGACATCGGTGTGCGTTTCGAGCTGCCCGATCATATTGTGGAAGACCTCAACCGCGAGATGTACGAATTCAAGGTGAAGTACAAAAGCCGAACCGGGTATATGGTGCGTACTTTCTGCAACAATCCGTCGGGGTATGTGGTTACCGAGAATTACGGCGATTTTACTACGGTGAACGGGCATTCCAAGATCAAGCAAAAAAGTAAAAACACCAACTTCGCCATCCTGACAACTGTGCAACTTACCGAGCCGTTTAACGACCCCATCGGGTATGGCTCCAACATTGCAGAACTCTCGAACATGCTGGGAGGGAAACGTGTAATTCTTCAAACCTACAGCCACTTCAAGGATTCGAAGCGCACCAAAAACCTTTACCGGGTATCGCCCACGCTCAACGAAGAAAACTATATCCTCGGCGACATCAACCTGGCCTATCCCCGCCGCATCATCGAAAGCATCATCGACTTTGTGGAAAACCTCGACCAGGTGATACCCGGCGTGGCCAATGCCGACAACCTGGTGTATGCTCCGGAGATCAAATTTTATTCAAACCTGCTCAACAACCAAACCTTTGATAACCTGAAGTTCATCGGCGATTGTTCCGGTTCCACCCGTTCCATTATTTATGCTACAGCCCATGGCTATATGATGGGAGAGGAGCTGTTAAGGTGACATTTTTAATCCGGCATAAAACCGAATTAATTTTGTGCTGAAAAATTTCATCAAACAATACTATAATTGCACCGAAGAAAAAATGAAACCGCAAAGACGGAGAGTCGCAAAGTGCAAAACTTAGACTTTCTCTGCGCCATAGCACCTCAGCGGTTGAGTTTTTTTGATTGCATATTAGAATGAAAAGAAAGAAAAATCATAATGCTACTGAGAGATACACTGTGTAAATACGAATAACCCTCTCCACGCAGGCCTGAAACATTGGAAGCATGAAAACATCAATTACCAATTACCGATTAACAAATAACTTTATAACCAAATAACCCAATGAACCTATTTGTTAATCCTGATCATATTTCGTCGCA
This sequence comes from Bacteroidales bacterium, assembly GCA_018400545.1. Next base: position 5,311 of record JAGYLT010000054.1, on the reverse strand, counting down.
CGTTCGGCGGAATTTTCATTCCGCTGAATTTATACTTGGCAGTATCCATTGTCTTTGCCGGACGAAATGCAGCAAATGCTGCATGGATAGTGTATCGAAGCGGATGCTTCGACAAACGTCTTTTATCAATGTAAGCGCATTTTCAAGGGACTTCTGTTAATCAAAGAAGTTAATGCATTTTTGATATTCCGAATAACGAATAAATAATAACGAATAACTTTTACACCCAATGAACCTAAACGATTTCCGCCGCCATGGCCACGAACTCATCGACTGGATGGCCGATTATTTTGAGAACATCGAACAACTTCCGGTAAAATCGAAAGCCAAACCTGGTGACATCATAGACCTTTTGCCAAAGAGTGCACCAGATGATCCTGAACCTTTTGAAGAGATCATGAAAGATTTTAACCGGGACATCATGCCGGGCATAACGCACTGGCAGCACCCGGGATGGCATGCCTACTTTGCCGCCAACAGCAGTTATCCTTCCATTCTGGGCGAAATGCTCACCTCGGCGCTTGGGGCGCAATGCATGAGCTGGGTTACTTCGCCGGCGGCCACCGAACTGGAGGAACGGATCATGGAGTGGCTCAGGGATATGACCGGGCTGCCCAAAAATTTTACCGGTGTAATCCAGGATACTGCTTCAACAGCCACGCTGGTTTCGTTGCTTACTGCCCGTGAGCGGTTTACCGATTTCGACATCAACAAAACAGGCTATTACGGCCGCGGTGTTTTTACGGTTTATTGTTCCACAGAAGCCCACTCCTCCGTTGAAAAGGCCGTTAAGATTGCCGGTTTCGGAAAGGACAACCTCCGCAAAATTGAAGTGGATGAACACTTTGCCATGAAGCCCGAAGCCCTTGAAGCTGCCATTGTTCACGACAGGGAGCATGGTTTTATTCCCCTGGCGGTGGTGGCAGCAATTGGAACAACGGGTTCCACTGCAATTGATCCGCTCAAAGCAATTGGTAAAATTTGCTCCAGGCAAAAAATCTGGCTGCACGTGGATGCCGCCTGGGCCGGAACAGCCATGCTGTTGTCTGATAAGCGATACATGATCGAAGGCATCGAAAATGCAGACACCTATGTTTTTAATCCCCACAAATGGATGTTTACCAACTTTGATGCAAGTGCCTATTTTGTGAAGGATAAGGAGGCGCTCATCCACACCTTTGAGATTTTACCCGAATACCTGAAAACCAAAGAGGGAACCACGGTGAACAACTACCGCGACTGGGGAATCCAGCTTGGCCGGCGTTTCAGGGCGCTGAAGTTGTGGTTTGTGATCCGCACGTTTGGGGTGAAGCAAATGCAGGAAATCATCGGCAACCACATTAAAATGGCGGAGATTTTTGCTGAATGGATTGAAAGTTCGCCCGACTTTGAATTGCTGGCACCGGCTCCGCTGGCCACAGTATGTTTCAGGTTTAACCCCGGGTTGGATAACGAGGAAGAGATCAATATCCTGAACCGGGAGCTACTTGAAGCGATCAATGCTTCGGAAGGGGTTTTTCTTACGCATACCACCCTCAACGGAAAATATACCATCCGGTTTGTGGTTGGACAAACACGTACCGAAAAGCATCATGTGGAGAAAGCCTGGAAGATCGTCCGTGAAGTTGCTGAAAGAATCCGGAGCTGATCAGACGTTGTTCATCCTGAAAAATATGCTGCTCATCGAAAATATTTTGAGGTTAGTTACTGCTGATATTCCTTTGCTGTACAAACTTTAAAAAAACAGCATTATGAAACCAAAACATGCATTAATCGCAACCGGCCTTTTTATCCTGTTTCTTTCGGGATGCATTCCGTCGATCCATGGCCTCTACACAAAAGATGACATTGATTTTAAAAATGAATTGATTGGCGAATGTCTTGTTTTATCAGAATTCACAGGTCGTACCTGATCGCCGTTTCAAAAATTGATTACCTCGAAGGGAATCAGGTTTTTATAAAAAGCCAAATTTTACCTGTGGGCAGGCAATACAAGGAAGAATTGCAAAACCGATTGAGCATCGCATCCTGATCACGGAATCATTAACCCTACAAACCCTTTCTTCCTCTCCCAAAAATTCCGGGAAACAAATCCCCCCTGATTTTTTACACTTACAAGTTGAGCAGCCACAGTTGCGAATTGTCCCTTGAATTATACCCTTACCGTAACCTACATTTGTTTTGTATTCATTACGAAAAAAGTAAAACAACAAGTTTGCGGGAACACAAACGAATCATGCAGGTTAACAAACATAAAATATTGGTTTTTGGCGATAAAGCCAATGGGTTCGATACCACAGCAGTGTTAAACAACAAATCATATGATGTGCTCAGAAAGGCAAGTGTGCATGAATCATTATCGGCAATTATTGAGCATGATATCGATTTGATTTTGGTTGAGGATAAAAATATGGAGCGGGATGCCATTAAATTTTGCAGGATTGTTAAATCGCACCAACGGTTCAACGCGCTGCCTGTGATTTATCTGTCGCACACTTTCAGCAAAGAATTTCTGGTAAAGGCTTATGAAGCCGGTGCCGATGATTATATCGAACAACCCTTTAATAGGGATGAACTCAGAGATTTGATTGATTTAAAGCTGTTGATCGGGGATCGGAAAAAGCAGGTATCGGAGCATTTTCGGTTCAATAAACAAAAATTGAAACTGATTTCGAAAGAAATCGAAATACTAAAAAGTGAAATGATAAATCAAAACAATACAACTATGAAACCGGATGAAGATAAGATAGAGATGGATGTGGAAAAGATCAAAGGCAAGTTCCTGAGGATCATTGTACAGGAGCTACGTTCGCCGGTAAGCGCTATCATCGGTTTTACCGATATTCTAAAAGATGGCGAAGCAAACGGCGACAAAGGCAGTCTGATAGATACCCTTGGCGATGCCTCACGAAAAAGCAAGGAACTGCTGGACCTGGCCCTTGCCATAACCGAGATCGATCCGGAGAAGTCAACATGCAAAATGCGGCCTTATAAAGTGAGCAGTGTGCTCGAATATGCCATCGATGATCACAGCCAGTTGATTAACGATAAAAGAATCAGCATCACCGGACCGGCAGAAAGTGAAATTACCGAAGTGGTTATCGATCCGGGACTGATCAAGGAAGTGGTTCGCATTTTCGTTTTCAATGCGGTTTGGCATACCCCTAAGGATGGACATATCGATATTTCTGTTAATGAATCCATCGATAAAGTTGAACTGCGCATTGATGACTCGGGCAGTGGTTTCAACATCAGCGATCTGAACAGCATCAGCCAGTTTCTTAAGATACCAGGTGTTGCCGACCGGTCGGAATGGCCCGGATTGCGCTTTGCCATAGCCAAACTTATCATGGATGTTCACCACGCCGAAATTAAAATAGATAATAATACGCAGGGAGGGGCCACAGTAAAATTGATTTTCCCCGTAAATAATGCACAGAGAGAAGCATTACATCAACTACTTTCCCAGCTCAACTAGCGCTCTGTTCTTCTCCTTTTGATGAACCCACGACAGCCTCACTCCCCTCTGAGGCTGTCTTTTTTTTTGTGGGGCCATACAAACCCGGTAAAGCTCATGTTATTCACAAAAAATCGTGATCCATTACCACGTCTTTCAGGACGCGGCAACATAATTAAATAATTTTGTGAATTAAACAGGATAAATTACTGAATTCTGAAAACCCTTTATCGGAATGAACTTATCAGGCACAAAATTCAGCTCAAATTGCTGATTTTTCGATAAAAGTATGCATCTTTGTCATGACAAAAAATAAACATATGAGTAAACAAATCGAAGTAAAAACCATCGAAAAGTATTCGTGCATGCTATTTTCGTCGCGCTCCGGCGATGCGGATACCAAAGCTGTAATCATGCTTACTGCTGAAACCGAGTTCCTGGGATATCTTTATTTTATGGCCGATGGTGCCACTTTACCCGAACCGGATAAAAAGTACAACCTCTACTATTTCTACTATCATTTTCAGGATTTGCCCATAATGATTGACCTGCTGCGCAACGAAGGCCCGGTGTATATTTTCTACATGGACAGCAACAAGGAAAATTGCCGGATTTCAACCACCATGGAACCAGTTGGCGAAGGCGAAATGTAGGCATCAATGAAATATTTAGCATTTTTGTAAGTTTACAGAAAGTAAAAACAGGTACATCCGTAATTTGGATGCGCTTATTATTTGAAGTTCGAAAAAAGCACTGATACCAATGAAAAGAATTTTGCTCGTATTGATTATATTGATTTTGGGTTACCAGGGGTTTTCGCAGCATGTGGATGAGAGTACACGCAGAAAAGCCAGTGCAATTTTTACTGTGATCAACGATTTTTATGTGAATATGCCCGACTCGGTGGATGCGAATTTTTTCAACCTCGGGGTAAATTTTTCAGGATTGTACGATTACAGGTTTGGAAAAAGTAATTTCAGTTTTGCATTTGGTATCGGGGTCGGATCTCACAATCTGAAGAGTGATGCGTTGGTTGTGGAGGACACCAACAATTTTTCAAATTTCCATCCGATCAGCTCCCAGTATCCGGGAACAAATTATAAGAAGAATAAAATATCCTATACCTATTTTGATATTCCTGTAGAGTTCAGGCTACGCACCAAAAGCGATGTGCGTGCTTCACTCGGATTCAAGTTGGGTTTCCTGATCGACAGCCACACCAAATACCGCGGTGATGATTATCTGTTTGGTTCGGGTAACCAATTGCACTTTAAAGTGAAGGATGTGCCCAACATCGAAAAATTCAGGTATGGGATTACAGGCAGATTTGGCTGGAAATTTATCAATCTCACCGGATTTTATTCACTCACCAATTTGTTTACCAAAGATAAAGGCCCGGAAACTTATCCAATTTCCGTGGGTATTTCACTCATGCCATTTTAGAAGTTTTGCCTGACAACCAGGTTAAGTCAAAAGGTGAATATGCTTTTAAAGGTAAGCCACTTTTTGGTTTTGGCTTGTCCACGTTGAGTTTACAGAAAAAGATAATGGGCAAGCATTACGCCTGCACCTGCCAGAAAGCCAAAATAAATATCAAAAGGTTTGTGCTTTCCCAGCGAAAGCCTTGAAAATCCTGCCAGGCCATTCAACAGCAGCGCAACGATTATAAAAAAGATCAGGTTTACCTGCAGGGTCAGATGTATGCCTGCAAAGCCGCCCAGCAGGGCGCCGGTGCCTACCATGTAAATACTCACATTTTTGAATATAATCAGCAGCATCGAAATTACGGCGAGGCTGGCCATTCCCAGGATGAACAGGTTAAAAATGGGCGACAGGTTTATCCGGTCGAAAAGA
>JAGYLT010000053.1 GCA_018400545.1 Bacteroidales bacterium | reverse complement strand
GACTGCGGAGGAATCTGTGTGGGATGCTTTCACCGATTGAACTCCCGGAAGTTTTTTTACCGCTGATTCCACAGTAAGTTCACAACCGTTGCAGGTCATGCCGTAAACATCAATTTCGATGGTTTCCAGATTGGCAGGATCTACAACAGTGGTCTGTTGTGTGCCTTCTTCAGTTGATTTTTTCTCCTGTTGTGAATTGCAGGAGATAATTATTGTTGTGATGAGCAAGAGCAAAAAAACATTCTTCATAATCAATTTTTTGTTGGAATTGTAACTGAATTATCTATTAATCTATTTCCGTATTTCTGAGCGTAAATGTAGAAATTATTTGGATTTTGCTGCCGGTTTTACATGCAGTTAAATTCGGCCGGTTAAGTAAATTTTTTAAATAATCGTTCTCAAAATGTAGAATATCAATGTTTTACGAATCTATTTGTTTAGCATACTAAATTGCAAAGTAGGGTCAATTTTTTTTAAGTCAAAATAAAAATATGATTTAGATCAGTTTAATGACTGATCACATACAGTCGGTTAGCTGCTTAAAATAAATGTAACCGGCATGAATATCTCCTGTTTAATGTCTCAGGCATGCCATATCATCTGATCATTGTTGATTTTTGAATGGTTTTGTCCAAATCAGTACCTTCAAAATTTGCCTATCTTTGCGCCCGATTTTTCAAACCGTAAAGACTTACTAAATGGACAGGAACACGATCATTGGCTTACTCCTGATACTGGCAATATTTATTGGCTACACAATTTACACCTCGCCTTCTGAGGAAGAGAGAATACGAAGACAACAGGTGCAGGACTCCATAGTGCGTGTGCAGGAGCGACAGGCACGGATACAGGATTCTCTCCAAAGGCTGGCCCCGGAACCCGAAAAACAAAGCGAATCGATTACCCCTGAAAAATTACCACAAAACGAAAGTGCAGTTGAAAGTGAATTGATTAACAGGCTGGGATATTTTGCAGGTGCAGGTGTTGGTGAACAAAAATATTTCATCCTCGAAAACGAAAAAATAAAACTGAAGATTTCGAATGTTGGCGGAAAAATAATTAGCGCCGAACTCAAGGAATACCAAACATACGATTCCCTTCCTTTGCTCTTGTACAATAGCGAAAAAACAACTTTTGGCTATACTTTTTTCGCAAACAACCGAAGCATAAGCACGGACGGGTTGTATTTCAAACCAGAGTATTCTACCGTTTCGCTTCAGGGCAAAGATTCGATGTATGTGTCGGGAAGCGATTCTTTGCGCTTTTCCTTGCGGCTCTATGCCGATGCCGGTGATGGAAAAGATCGATACATAGAATATGTCTATACCATTTTTGGTGATAAATATATGGTGGATTATGATCTTAACCTTGTCGGTATGGACAGGATTGTTGATCCCGGAACAGGATTTCTGAACCTTTCGTGGAAAACGGAAATGCGCCGTCAGGAAAAGAGCCTGGAAAACGATCGCCGGGAAACTTCCATCTACTACAAATATTACCAGGATGATGTGGATTATCTCTCGGAGAGTAGTGATGATGAAGAAAACATTGTGACCAAGGTTAAATGGGTTTCTTTTAAATCCCGGTTTTTCCTTTCCGCTTTTATTGCTGATAATGCTTTCGAAAATGCTGATGTCCGCGCATATACCCGCGAAGATGAAACCGATCCGCACTACCTCCGCAATATGGAAGCCGAAATTGGGGTTCCTTTTCAAAACCTGCCTTCCCAACAATTTGCCACATCTTTTTATTTTGGCCCCAACAAATACAAAACACTTAAAAAGTTCGACCTGGAACTGGAACGGCAAATTCCCCTGGGTTGGAGTTTCTTTTTGCTGGCCTGGATAAACAGATACGCTGTAATCCCGGTTTTCGACTGGCTGGGCGGTTACGGCTGGAATTATGGGATTGTGATCCTGATCCTCACAATTTTACTAAAAATAGTTCTGTTCCCGATCGCATACAAAACCTATCTTTCATCAGCGCGAATGCGGGTGCTTAAACCGGAAGTAGAGGAGCTTTCCAAGAAATTCCCCAAACAGGAGGATGCCATGAAAAAGCAACAGGCTACCATGGCATTATACAAAAAAGCCGGTGTAAATCCCATGGCAGGATGTTTGCCTATGCTTTTGCAGATGCCAATCCTGATTGCCATGTTCCGGTTTTTCCCGTCTTCAATAGAGCTGAGACAGGAGTCATTTTTATGGGCGCATGATTTGTCCAGCTATGATTCCATTCTGGATTTGCCCTTCAATATTCCGTTTTATGGCGATCATGTGAGTTTGTTTACATTGCTCATGACCATTTCAACCATCATTTACACCAGAATTAACAATGATATGATGGGGTCGGCAAATACACAGATGCCGGGTATGAAAACCATGATGTACCTGATGCCGATTATGTTCCTGGGATTTTTTAATAGTTATGCCTCCGGGTTGAGCTACTATTATTTACTGGCCAACCTGATTACCTTCGGTCAGATGTTTATCATCCGCAGAACGATTGATGAAGTCAAGATCAGGAAGCAAATTCTGGCCAATAAGAAAAAGCCTGTGAAGAAATCCGGTTTCCAGAAGCGGCTGGAAGATATGGCCAAACAACGCGGCTATGATCCCAAAACCGGAAAACGAAAATAAGCTAAATACCAATTCATCCGATGACTCAAAGTCATCGGATGAATGCATGATTAACCATCCCGTGAAAACGAAAATCACTGAACTTTTCAAAATTGAACATCCCATTATCAGGCGGGTATGATTTGGTGCTCGGGGCTGGAAGTTGGCTCGGCTGTGTCGAATGCTTAGGCGGACTGGAACTTATCGGGGCAGGCTCCATGTATCCTGATGTGTTTGAGGAACACGTGAAAAGATGAAGGCTGCTACCCAAAAGCCCTGGGGTGTAAACCTGCCGCTGCTGTATCCGCAAATGGATGAGATCATCGGGATTGTATTGCGCGAAAAAAGTGAAGATTGTATTTACATCAGCGGGCAACCCGAAAAAAATACACACAGCATTTTAAAGATCCTTGGAATCACTGTGGTTCATGTGATCGCCAATACAAAGTTTGCCCTGAAAGCACAGGAGGTAGAAGGCGTGGATGCCATCGTTGCCGAGGGGTTTTGAGAAGCGGCGGCCACAACGGCATCGAAGAAACCACCACCATGAACCTGATACCTGATCAGAAAAACCGTTGATCTTCCACTGATCGCAGCCGGAGGAATTGGAACCGGCAGGCAAATGCTTGCTGCCATGGCACTTGGCATGATGGTGTGCAGGTTGGCTCACGTTTTGCCGCTTCTGAAGAATCTTCGGCGCATGAAATCTTAAGCAGCGAATCACGGTAAAGATGGAGACTACCATCCTTACCCTGAAAAATGTAGTTCCGGTCCGATTGATAAAAAATGCATTCTGGGAAAGGTAAAGAGCTGGAAAGCAAAGGTGCTTCGAAAGACCAACTGAAGAACTGCTTGGACGTGGCCATTGCAAAACTGGGTATGTTCGAAGGAAATGCCGATGAGAGGCAGAGAACTGGAAATCAGCAGGTAAGTGCATTAATCAGTGAGATCAGGCCACGCGGCTGGAGTATATTGCAGGAGATAGTTGAGTTTGAGCAAGCCAGGAAAGTGCTGAGCGCTAAGTAGATTTAACCTGCATCTGGGGAAATTGCTGTAAATCCTGATCTTTTATTTGGGATGGCAATCAGGAGATTTAAGATGCTGACCCGTCTGAATTTTTACTGACAACTCACTCATGCCCCTACATAAAATTTTCCCTACTTCATCCCCGTTCTTTCTTAATTGAATCATAAGCTGCATTCAAATCCTGGAACTTTTCTTTGCTGATTCCTGAATTTCGGGGCCAAAGGTGGCTACATGGATGATTTTACATTATTTGATAGGCTTTTCTTCATCGCTGGCATCGGGCGTGATTTCAGGACCTTATAGTTGTGGAAGTTATCCTTGACGAACATGGACTTTATGGAGTTGTATTCGGCCATCCGGATGCCCATAAACCTGGAAATGGTTTCGATGGTATCAATTTCTTTATTGTGGAGTTGGCCGTCAGCACGGGCTATCCCAAATAGGAAGTGCAGCAACTGAAGCTTTGAGGCCTGATCCATATGGTAGCCAATTTGTTTGGTGACTTCATTCAGGCTGAATTCTTTTTTAAGCACCTCGCGCAACACCAGCAGGCTTTGCTGCGTAACCTGCTCACTGAACTGCCCGCGGAGAAATTGCTTTACATATTCAAGCTCCGATTTCAGAACCCGCCCATCAGCCTTCATGACTGCAGAAGCCAGGATCATCAGGCTGACTGTGAAATCCCCGGTTTGGGTTTGTGTTTTTGGTTCCTGGTAGGAGGTGCTGCCATAACTTCCGCCGCGGTAGAAATCGTATCCATGATCGTAATCATAATCGTTGTCATCGTAATGACGTCTGGTTCTGTCGCCAATAGGCGGATTCCAGGCATATTCGCCGGACTGAAGGCCGTCAAACATCGATCCGAACATAAACCCTACAATTCCGCCAATGGGCCCGCCAAGTACCCATCCCAATCCACCGCCTATCCATTTTCCGTATTTTGCCATGCGTGTTGTTTTTTGTTTTTGATGTCATTCAAAACGACAACATCAAAAATCAATTATGTTTTTTTCTTACCTGATTAAAATAGCCGTGAGCGCGGTTTCGTTTCCAACGCCATCTGTAACTATCAGCCTGAATGTATTTTTTCCGGATTTCAGACGTTCGTCAATGCTATACAAAAGCAGATCGTTTTTTGGATCCCATTCCATCAGGAGCCATTCACCATTCAGGGTGGCTTCGTAGCTGTCAATCCCGGCCAGTTCGTCCTTTGCTGCAACCTTTAAAACTTTCATACCCGACATGTTTTTCCCATCCCTAAAATTCAGCGGCCTCAACTCAGGCGGGATTGTATCCACTACGATGGCATAATCGCCAAACTGACGGATACTTGTTTTCATAAAGACCCCATCCCACATTCCTCCGGCCGATGACAGCTCATCATCTTCAACTTTTGCAATCAAGGCTTTCCCCATAATCTTTTCAGGAATTTCATGGGGTTTGATCCTGATTTCACAGGATTTATGGATGGCTTTACTATCCTTATGCACCGAATGTAAAGCCGAATAAAACCCTTCATCTGGCAGAGATTCGGAATACTGAAATGTCAGGGTATCATAAAGTGCGCCGGCAGGAATTTTTATGCTGAAATCCGAAGTTTCAAATGTGTTCTCCGCTGACCATTCAAAAAAAGTTTTATCGTGGTTTTTTTGTGCGGCGGTAAACACATCGGTAAATGCAGGTGGCGAAGATTTTACCGTAAATGTTAAAACCGATTCATTATCAAAAATATCCCTGATTACATATTTCAAAACATGGTATTTTTCGTCGATAAACATGAAAATTCCCTCATTGAAAACGCTGTCATAAACCGAAAGTTTATTGTTCGGTTCCACGTATGTTTTCTGATATCTTCTTTTTAGGTTTTGATAAGTCTTGTAGTCGATCAGGCTATTCACATACCGGGTTTCTGAAAACGAAAATTCATCCATCCTGTGGCTGTAAACCCTGTTGGAATCATTCATCAGTTCTACTTCATAAACACCATTACGATTGCGTGAATCGTTGAGCCTGTCGTAGGCATTGATGCCAAAATAAAACTCGCCGGAAAGCTGCAGTGTATCATGATTTTTAATCCGGTAATCCGGCCCCCAGCCGGCCAGATCAGCTTCATAAATTTCATTTTTGCCATTGATGAGGCTGTAGCTTGTAACAGGGTAGATCCGCATTCCTGTGATTTTCGGACGAATAAAATCCTTCACCTTAAAGCCAAATTGCAAAGGGTTCACGGGAATCTGACCAATTGTTTTTCTGATTTCGAAGTGGACGTGCGGCCCCAAGGAACTGCCTGAATTCCCCGAATAGGCAATGATTTCTCCTTTTCGTACCTTGAATTGGCCGGGTTCCGGAAACAGATTTACCCGAAATGATTGCAGGCGGTATTGTTCCTCTTTAACCCAGTCAGCAAGCTCGCCGGTAAATTTATTGCAGTGGGCATAAACCGAAGTGTATCCGTTTGGATGTTCGATATACACGGCTTTTCCATACCCGCCCGGCGAAACCACAACCCGGGAAACATGTCCGTTGGCAATGGCATAGAGCGGTTTGTTGATTGCGCCAAAAGTTTTGATATCAATTCCGGCGTGAAAATGATTGGAGCGGAGTTCGCCAAAGGTGCCAGACAATGCCATTTTGAAATCTACCGGCGCATCAAAATCTACTCTTGAGGAGCCATTCTGGGCCTGGGAATTCTGCAGGATGAATAACAGGCAGGCGAGCATGAAATATGGAACATTAAACATGCTCAGGGAATAATTTTGATCAGTTCGTCCATGCTATGGATCACCACATCGGCATCGGGGAAATCCTTCTGTTGACGGCCTTCGGCGAACAGCACTGTTTGCATGCCTGCCTTTTTGGCTCCGACGATGTCTTTTTCGTAGAGGTTGCCAATCATCACACACATTGATGGATCGAGGTGTAGTTTATCTGCGATGGTGCTGAAGAATTTTGGATTGGGTTTTTGATATCCAAGTTCTTTTGACGAAAAGAAATTGTGGAAGTATTGGTCGGCGCCAAGCCTTTTCAGTGCTGCAATCATTTCATTTGTGCCGGAATGATCGGCGCTGGTGGCTATTATACAGGCATACTTTGCGGAGAGTTTCTGAAGTGCATTTTCAGCTCCCGGGATATAAGCTACCTCATCCCAATCGGCCATGGGGCCGGGAATGCGAAAATCGCGCATCACCGTATCGCCCCAGTCGAAAATCAATGCCTTTACCGGTTTACGAATTGACATCGCGTGTGTTGATGTGATGTTTAGTAAACAGATTAAAAGGAATTGATGATGGTTACAAAATCGTCGGCTTTCAATGAAGCACCGCCAACCAGGCCACCATCAACATCTTTTTGTGAGAACAATTCTTTTGCATTCTTTGCATTTACGGAACCACCATACAAAATAGAAACCGACTCTGCCCTTTCTTTACCATATTTGGCAGCAATCACATTTCTGATTTCGGCATGCATTTCCTGGGCCTGAAGTGGTGATGCCGTAACTCCTGTACCAATAGCCCAAACGGGTTCGTATGCAATCACCACTTTGCTGAATTCTTCCGGTTTGAGATGGAAAAGTCCGTTTTCGACCTGTGTTTTTACGAGGTTCACATGGTCGCCGGCTTCCCTGATTTTGAGCTGTTCGCCACAGCAGAAAATCGGGGTTAAATCGCGGCTCAGTGTCAGGTTCACTTTTTCCGCAAGGGTGGCGTCGGTCTCATTGTAGTACTGTCTGCGTTCGGAGTGGCCGATAATTACATGATCCGCTCCGGTCGATTTGATCATATCCACACTAATTTCTCCCGTGTAGGCACCTTTTTCTTTATCAGCACAGTTTTGTGCGGCGATGTGGATCATCGGATGATCTTTAACCATCTCCGCAGCCGGTGCCAGCGTAATGAAGGGCGTGCCAAAAATCACTTCAAGTTCACCCGGCTTTTGCGATGGCGGATTGGAATCAAGATTTGATAAAATATTTTCAATCAGCTTTTTTCCCTCTTCCAGGGTGGTATTCATTTTCCAGTTACCAGCAGCTATTTTTTTTCTCATTTGTAGCGTATTTAATGGTTTATAATTCAGTCCGCAAAATTAATCATGCCGGAGACATAAGCAAACCGAATATGGTATTTGAATGAATCTGTGGGTTTTGAGGTTCCCCTGTTTTTTCTAATCTGTTCTTTTTCTAATATTTGGGTGAATAAATTGCCTTGTACTTTTTCCCAGTTTATCCGTATGGGAAAAATGCGGCTGTTCAAAAGGATTTGGATGAATAATTCAGTCATTCAAAAAAGGGCTTTTTTCTATTGATAAAATACACCAGATTATTTTCAATTCTTGAAGTTCCATCGGAAGCTTCAAGGTTAAATAATACGCTGACCTCCAATCGTCCTTTTAAACATTGGAGCGTTAAAAAAAATCAGAGAAATTCATGTTGTTGGTATTTAGCGGGTTACGTTTTGTATATAAGGTGGGTTAAAAGCGTTGGGGTGTGATCATTTCTTTTTCTGTGATAAATGAAGTGACCAGCCTGGAAGGGATAGCTTCGAAGTAAAAGTTTACAGGCTCGATTTTTTCGGGATGATTTTTCCAGATATCCGATCCCGGTTTTACGATGTTATGCAACGACTTCTTACCTACATTTTTTTGTGAAATCTTGCGGCTGTCAGCCAGCACATGTAGAGGAATATTCTTCTCCCGGCAAACGAGCGCCAGCATGTATGTGCCGATTTTATTCACAAAATAATCCGGATGAATCTGGTCGGCACCGGTAAGCATCATATCTACTTTGTCCATCATAAATGCGGCCGCTGCGTCAACCACAAATTTGACATCAAATCCCAAAGCAGCAATTTTCTCGGCCTGGTACCTGCCTTCATTTTCAGGGCGTGATTCTGTTTGGATGAATTGCAGATTCACCTGCTGTTTTGAAAGTTTGTTAAACAGGCTGGTTATCACACTGCTGTTGCTGTGGAGCAAAATGGTTTTATTGTTGAAATTGAGATGCTCCGTGGCCATGGATGCAACACCGGCATTGGCATGCTTCCAGGTGTTGTCGTATTCCTTCACAAAATCGAAAAGTAAATCTGCAGAGGCGTGATCTTTTTCAATGGATTTTAAAGCGGTTTCGGTTTGATCCAGAAAATGGCTTACCACCTGAAAATGCCCAAGCGAACCTTTCATGAGTGGCAATCTGTCATGAATAATCTCCAGGCTTTTGCTGGAATCCGGCTCCCTGGTCAGGTAGGCGAGAATTCCTCTGATCAGTTGCTGTAACACAGCCACTGAGCCGGATTGTTTGTCGTTCATCACCTGTAAAAGAGCATCGTCGAAAATTGTCATATGCTGGAGTTTTGATGCTAAAAATAGCAAAACATTATTTAGTGACTACAAGAAGAGTATTCCTATTCAAAATCGTATTTGTGGGTTTTCTTGCGGAGACTATTTAGCCTACATTCTTCACAATAATCGTGATCCATTGCCACGTCCTTCAGGGCGATTTAATAAACTGAATCACAACTGCTTAAAAAATCCTGAAAAAATTCATTTTATCAGTTTAAAATTTTTTCAGGATTTTTAAGTGATTGAGATTTTGATTTTTATATCCACGCCCTGAAGAACGTGGCAATGGATCACGTTTTTTTACGATTTATTCAGGCTAAAAAGAAGTCACCATTTTTATCAGGTTTAAAACCTTCATTTTTAGGAAATTAAAAGGCTTAAGGTGTGAATCACTCAACAATGTGTGAATTATGTAACTCTTTCCCAAAAATGTATAATACCATCCGGAAGCCTAACCACTACTTTTGTAGATGTGCGTTATAAACCATTGAAAAAGAAGATTTCCGGAAAACATCACATTGCTGTTTCAGCATTCATCACGCACATTCTTTTTCACGTTGCCTTCCTGCGAATTGGAGGTATTTTATTTTGAAAATAGTTTTTTTTTACACATAAATATCATTCAAACATGAACAAACAACCAGATCAAAACGACGAAAACATCAACGTGTATGAACCCTGGAATCATTTACTAAACGCTCCACAGAAAAGATTTTCACCATTGGTCTTAAGCGAAATGCGATCCAAATTTAAAAATGGAAAGAAAAAGGATAAAGGCACTGCAAAGGATTTGGAAAAAGATCAGGAAAAAGACGGATAAACAACTTTTTCAATGTCAATGCCAAAAGCTAAGCTCCCCATATTGGGTATAGCTTAGCCTGAAAGGCAGCAACATAATACAAATGACACAGGCTTAATGAGCAAGCACTTCAAATAATAATAAAAGCGGATATGATGAATTGGCCCGGAAAACTGCCGGCCAGCCAACTAAAATAATTTCCACAGGTCAGCCCACAGGTGGCGCTCAAGGATATAGTACAGAAGCAAACTGGCAATAACCCCATGGAAGCAACCCAGTGCCCACAGGTTTTTATATTTAAAGTAAGCACTTGCAAACCACAACTCCATAATAAAAGTAAAACCCATCAACAACGGGCCTGGGTAATGTACAATGGCAAACAAAAGTGATGTTAATAAAATCGCCTGAGCTTTCGAAAACCCCAACATGCTGATATCCGTCAGATTTTTGGCAAAAACCGCCAGCATAAGGTATTGCTGAACGATACCCCACAATGGATAAACCAACAACACCACACCAATCTGCCAGTTAAAAAAAACAGTGCCTTTCAACAAGCCGGTCCAAAAAATGCCGGTTAGAGCCACGAGGGCAAAAGGAGCAACAAACAGGCTTGTACGCCAAAAATTGGCCTTTCTAAACCCCCAGTGTTTCAAAATCAATTTATTTTTCCGGTACCTTGCCAGAATGTACGTAAGCCAAAAAAGCAGAGCCGCGCTAATGTAAAGGGATTGCAGCGCCAACCAGTCGACGAAAACAAATTTCATCAAACCGGTAGCCGCAACTGCTGCCATTTCAATCCACCGTTGTTTGTCTGTTACTGACATGGTAATTACATTTATCGCATAAATGTACAGATTTTTAGGATTCAGTATCGGATAAACCCAACTTGGACAAGCCAAAACCAAACAGGTTATTACAATTATAAAAGTTTGTAGCAGGTTTTGGCTTATCCAGGTTGTCAGGCAAAATTTAAAATGATTTTTTTTGAAAATTTAGATACAGAATATTTCGATCTTATTATTTGTAC
>JAGYLT010000052.1 GCA_018400545.1 Bacteroidales bacterium | reverse complement strand
TTATTTAATGAATATTTTTTTGCTAATCGTTTCTTTTTCGGTTATGAATGTAATCATGTACATACCGGTTGAAGCCCGGAAGTTGAAACTGAATTGTGTTTCTATCGACCCCCGGCCTGTGTAGAGCTGTCGCCCCGAAACATCCGATATCAGAATCTGTTTTATCGGCGTTGATGAATTGTTCGCAACCGTTATGATTCCGTTTTCCGCAAAAACCCTGATCTGTTTATCAATTGTGGCCTCCTGTATGCCCACGCTGCCAAAATGCAGCAGAAACCTGTCGGGGGCATCACCGTTTGAGGCGGTGAAATTGTATTCAGGATTTGATGACAAATTGTGGTTCACACCGGTTTGTTTGTCCAGCAGCATGGCTCCGTAAGGGAGGTTTTCGATGCCTGTTGCTTCAATCCTAAAACTTGTACCCTCATTTTTAATAAAAGTCAGCGGTATGGCTGTTTCATAATTTATTTCGGGCAGGCAGTTGGTGCTGAGTTTTTCATTGTCGGCTACGGCATAAAAAACCGGGGCAAATCCAGCGAGAAATTCGCTGTCGAATTCAAGGTCAAAATTTTCGCCTGCCTGCGGGTGTGTTTTTATCACACATTCCTGCGCCGAAGGATGGTCGAGGTTGCGGGCTGTGAGCATCAAATCGAAGTCTCCGTCTGATTTAAAAAACTGTTGGGTGCTGTGGGTGCGGTTAGCTTTGGGAATTGTTAAGGAGCCGGTTCCTCCGCTCACCTGCACCATAAAACCGTTGGTTGCCGGAATTACAGTACCCGAGCTACGGTCGGAGTAGCTTTTGTTGGCTTCGTTCCAGATTTTGGCCGTGCCGGCAATGTTGGAAGCAGTCCAACTGCTGTACCAGGTCAGCGCCGAAGAATAGGGATTTCCCAACAAATGCCAGCTTCGGTTATCGCCCGAACTGATGCCGAGATTGCTGATGGATACATCAGAAACATTGAGGGTTCCGGCAAAATTTTTAGTAACATCATTTTCATAGGCAACAAGATATCCCGTGCCAACAGCAAAATCAGTTTCCGTAAAATTAGAATTCCATCCGGTACCGTCCTCATTTTTAATACTGATCCATTGGTTGTTTGCTTCATCCCACTTGTAAAAATCTTCGGTACCCAATTGATATCCGTGCACAAATTCGGGATAAATGGCCTGGCCGGCCACCGGCGATGAGAGATTGTGCCAGCCATCGTCCCAGGTTCCCCACTCGGCAGCAGCTATGTAGCGTTTAAAGGTTGCATTTACCCCGGTAGAATGAGTGATGAGAGATCCGGTGCCGCTGTTGTCTGATTGAAAGATCAAGCCGCCATTCCCGGCATTGTTTTCGAGGTTGTTGTTTACGGTGAGCTCTCCTGTGTTTGTTATGGTCAGTGTTTTTCCACTGCTGATAATCAAACCGTCAATAGTGATAGTATTATCCAGCGTAGCATTCGCCATAATATAAACGGTTTCGTCGCTGCCGGGCAATACTCCGGCGCTCCAGTTTGTTGTGGTCTGCCACGAGCCATCGGTTGTAAAATTGTTGCCAAGTTTCTGGTCATCGAGGGTGGCCATAATATCCCCGCGTCCGTTTCCGCCGGTGAATAACTGTGCCTTTGATTCATTAAGTGTAAAGATCATCAGGCAAAAAAGTAAAACTGATAGTATTATTTTTTTCATGATAAGTACCTTTTTTTAATTAAAAATTATTCAGCAGATGATGAGGGATTTGAGCGCACGCCGCGACATCCGCTCTGATCGCGGTTATTATAGGTAAATGCAGCAATGTCCCGATCAGAAACACGCAACCTCAATGCAGCGGCATTGAAATCTCCGCCTCTGAACCCGCAGCCATTTCCTGTTGATGCAGTTGGCCAATTCGATACATCCGGGTTGCCGCTGCCATCTAAAGATCCATCTCCGTGAATACCCGTAAATCCCCTTCCGGTTTTTACCGATATGGGTCGTTCCCACACATTACCGCTCAATTCCATAATACCATAAAATGAAGCCCCGGATTCAATCCGGTTGCTGGTTGAAGTGGCAAAAATTCCAACACGCAAAGGCCCATCCTGCGATATTTCGGTGGAGAGGTAATGGCAGTTGCCGCTGGAGGAATAATTTGTGGCGATTGCCTCGTTGTTGCTACCCACGTTGGAAATTGTGTATTGATTGGTGGCAATGGTAGCAGTACCCCATGCATACTCGTTGGCAACGGGTATATAAGTTACCCTTGCAGCCTTTTCAAATTCCAGCTCGGTCATTGGGCGTAAACCCGACCAGTCAAGATATGCGCCAATATCGGTCCAATTCATATGGTTATTGGCCAAATAGGGAGCAGTGGTTGAATAAACCCCGCCCGAAACGGTAATTGCATTGCGGTTGGTATTCTTATTTGCAAACCGGTTGGATGCAGCAGTGGAAGGAATGCAGTTCAAAAAATCAACATATTGCTGCTGGGTGAGCTCATATTTCATACAATAAAAACCACCATAACCTTTAGGATAATCTGCCGGTAAAGTACCTGTTGTGCCTATGCCCCGATTGGCGTCACCAGCATTAAGGCCCCAAAGTGCTCCGGCAGATTGTCCTATGGTAAGGGCAGCTTCAGAGGAAATTTGCAGCGGGATTGAATTGCCACTTGTCCACGTTCCATCCGTGAAACTTCCGGATTCTGTTCCACCCGAACCAAGGTAAAACGAGCCTTCGGGAACATACACCATTTCTACGGCATAAACGCGGATGTCAACATTGGAGGCATCTGAAATTCCGTTTGCACCATAGTTCCATCTCAATTTTACGCCGGTTGCCGTTAATGTTCCAGTTCCATCAGTATCCCTGTAAACAAAAGCGCCAACGGCAGGATTGGTTGCATTGTCGAAAGTTTGATTTTCGTTCACCAAACCTGCCTGTATGCTGACGCCTTCGGGGGCATAGTTTCCTGTTGGGTTCAATTTTGCAGTTTGCCAGGGGTCAGAACCTGAGCGGCATTTTATAAATACCCAGGCAGCGTCCCAATTTGAAGCACCTGAAGAGGTACGCCATGAATTTTCCCAGGTGATATCAAATTTAATCAGGGTGTGGGCATCTGTTGTATTTTGCCCTGTAATCTTTACATTGGAAATGGTTATGTTATTTGCAAACATCGCTGTGGCGATGAAAACAAATAAAACAAACAGCGCTTTTCTTATCAATAAAAAGACTGTTAGATAATTGAGGAGGTTTATCCTGGTCATTGTCAAAAGGTTTAATTAAAGGATTTGTACTTTTTTGCTGTATGAGGCAAATATATTGTTCATACAATCATGGTTTGTTAACCAGGTAATAATTTTGGTGAAAACGAAAATATTTTGGTGAAACCGGAAATCGTAAATTAGGGCTTTTTCACCGGAAGGCTTGTCAATAAAGCAAATTACAATGCGATGTAAAAATTGGTTAGTTTGGGTAAAACTCAAGCAAAGGAAATTTCTAAATCAACTGCAAACAGTTAACAGGCCATTCATTGGCAAGATTGTTTCAAAAAGCCCGGGAGTGCAATCGTCAGTTCATTTACCAAATGAAAACTTTTGCAGAAGTATTGGTATCATTTCCTGTTATGATCACAAAATATACCCCGGGTTGCAGGTTCAGCATTTTGCTGTAATTTTTCGTGGATGAAATTTCCTGAAAGACTACCTGGCCGGTGGAAGTATAAATTAAAATCCTGAAAGGGATGTTATCATCACTAATGGATAAAACGTTTCCATTTACTGAAATTTTTGGGGTATCCGGTCCTGGCTGGGCTAAAGATGCCGGAAGAAAAGTCAATAAAAACCGTCCGGGTTCATCTCCGTTTGAAGATGTGAAAGCATAAGGGCTTGTTTCTGAAAGTTTGATTCTGTTCCCGTTTTTGAAATCTTCAAGATAAAGTGGCATCCCGGAACTGTTTTCCAAAAGCTCCAACTGATAATCTGCTGATTCATTTTTAATAAAGTGAAACGGTATTTCCATGTTTTTATCCGGGCTTTTCAAGGCATTCAACGAAAGGTTTTGCTCACCCGAAACCGAATAAAACTGCGGGGCATATCCGGCCAAAAAGCGTGAATCCAGTTCGGGATCGAAATTTTCGGTAGCCTCGGGATGAAAAAGGATGGTGCTTTCCTGGGCTGTGTTTTGTTCCAAATCCTTTACCAATAATTTAATTTTAGGATAGCCCGAATTTTTATACCAGCTTTGATCATCGTGGGTGCGGGATGCAGCAGGTATGGTAAGCGAACCTGAACTTTCGGTAACCTGCACCATAAAACCGTTCATGGCCGGGATGACGCCGTTTGCCGGAATATCGGTATAGGAGGCATTGCTTTCGTTCCATATTTTGGCAGTTCCGGCAATGTTGGTCATGTTCCAGTTACCGTCGTTCCATGCAATGGCCGATGAAAAGGGATTTCCCAAAAGGTGCCAGCCGGAATAATCGCCACCTGAGCGGGAGAGGTTAGCGAACGTTACATCCTCTACATTTAGAGTTTGCTCAAATGATTTGGTTTGGTCGTTGTCGTAAGCTGTCAGATAGCCTTTTCCTAAAACAAATGTTGATTCAAAAACCGGGTTCCAGGCCAGGCTGCCACCATCATCCATTTTGGAATTTATCCAGGTTGCCGTGGCTTCATCCCATTTAAAAAAGTCCTGATTGGCAGTTGGTGGATTTGGGACAAACTCCGGCTGAATGTTTTGATTGCTCACCGGCGAAGAAAGAAAGTGCCATCCATGCACATCACTTGACCAGGCGGAGATGTATCGTTGAACGGTTGCACCCACACCTGTATTTTGATGGATGAGCGATCCGGTGGCTGTTTCATTGGATAGGATTAAAATGCCATCCGTACCATTTTGATTTGTGATGGTTTTATCTACGGTTAGCACTTTGCCGGCCCCAATGGTTACTGAAGCTCCGCTTTCGATATTTAGCTCACGGCATGCGGCCGGGCCATCCGGGAGATTTCCAATTACAGGAAAGTTTGTAACTCCGTCTGTTGGTATCGTAACCTGCGACAACTGTAATGGCACATTCCCATTGGTCCAGTTTGCAACCGTTGACCAATCTGTTGACGAGGCCCCTGACCAGGTGCCAAAGGCATACGGGTGAATGGGTTCGGTGGCTACGATGGCATCATCAAAATATATGGTTGCACTGCCGTCAACCGGCCCTCCGTCAACGTGATCTGTGTAATTGCCAATGCCCCAAACCGACTGTTCCTGGAAAGTTGTTTCCACATTGGTTTCACTAAATATCTGTACGCCATCCTGCCAGATGGTAATGGCGCCATTTCCGTTTCCGGATGATTTTTTGAAATACGCTTCCACATGTATCCACTCATCCTCCGGCACTTCCAGTGGTTGGGATTGTGTGAAAGAGAATGGTGCATTGTATTTCGAATACAGGTAGAAATACATTTTGTTTTCGCTGTCATCATGGGCAATATTCAAAACCCAGGTTGGCTGGCTGATGTCTTCATAATCATCGGATTTAAACTGGAAAACATTCCACCAACCGCCATCGCCCGGATCCCAGGGTGAATACTTATTGGGATTGTAAGTTTCAGGAAAATACATCCAAACGCTGTAATATGCATCCGTGGGGAAATAATCCCCGTCCTGATCCCAGGGTTTGTCTGTCCAGCGCATATAACGGATGGCTTTGTTGCCATTGCCAGCCTGCCAGGCATTGTTGATGGTTGCTTCAATGCCTTGTTTGCCGGTGTATTTGTAATCGGTGGTCAGTCCATACACGGTATCCCCGGAATTGCCTGTGCAGTAAATTCCGCCACCCGAATAGTAAGCCTCAGTTCCATAATCTTCCCAGTCGCTCAGGTCAGATTCTTCATGATCGCCCCACCACAATACATTGGCCTGTACCGATGCCGGTAGCATTTCGTAAAAAGTGGGTTCCTGCTCATCGGTGGTTGAGGTGTAGCTTACTTTCCATCCTTTTCCGGTATTGTTATCTCCGTCGGTATCAAAATCCAGCACCATTGTTCCGGTATTTGAAATGATGTTGTAGGGCAAATCATCACCGGTGAACTCTGCCAGTGTGTTGGCTTTTGCTCCGGTTCCATCATAAATTCTTAAATAATCATCGTCACGCTCCAGATCAAATTCCAAAAATTCAAGGCTAATGATAGTTGCGTTTTCGGGCGCAATGATAACCTGGTAATCCAGATCCCAGCAGTTATTACAGGTTCCACGGTAGTTGCGGTTTGAACCGCTGCCATCGCCAAAAACAAAGGAAGGTGCCGTTAATTCGATGTTGCCTTGGGTATTCCACTTTCTGAAACCTGTGTATCCGTCAATACCGGCAATCTGATAAAAATCTGTCCAGAAATCATCAGCACAGTTTCCGGGCGCATCCACATCCGGCCCGATATCCATCTGAGCAGAACCCGTTACCCAGGGCTGTCCGGCATTTTCCAGTGTTGTGCTTCCGGTAGTGGTGATGCCACTTTCGAGCAGATCGAAATATCCGGCGATATCCGAATCCAATAAAATCTGATCGGGGGTTTGGCTGAAAGCTGTGCTGATATTGCTGAAGAGGTTTGTTAATTCTCCTGATGTGAGGTTGGAAAATTCAGACACATCATTTATCGAAACTGAATTATCACCCGAATAGGTTGAGGTATTATAGATGGCATTTTTATTAACAGAAGAGTTTTCCAGGTCGTCAATCATGGCCGAAACCCCAATGCGGCTGCCTTGGGCCATGATGTTGTTGATGGAGTGCATGTTGGAAGCATTGTGGGTAATGGCGTTGTAATCCACCGTGGTTCCGGTACAGGGATCAGAAACAGTTTGACCGGAGTTCCAGAACAGGTTGTTGGCCACAAAGTGATCGCCTCCCGGGCCTGAACCTTGTGCTTCGCCATAGATATCGTCAAATTCCACCCCGCCCCAAACGTTGGCCACAATGTTGCGCGTAAACATGATATTGCGGGCACTGTGCCAACCCACCATGGCCTGGCCCTTTCCGTCAACCCAAATGTTGTTGTCGAATACTGCTTTGGTTTTATACTGCGATGTTCCGGCACGTCCGGCCATAAACACAGCCGGCGGATCAAGGCAGACCCCCATCCTTACAAAGCGGTTTTTATGCATGAACAGATCCGTGTAATAGCCATCGCGAATGCTGTTGTAGCCAAAAAATGTGCAGCCGATAATTTCGCGGCCTTCGGCAATATCAAGAATGGAATTGCTACCCAGGTTGAATTCATTGCCCTCGCCCCAGGCACCACCAAACCATATTCCTTCCAGGCGGATATAATCGCCGCGCAAACGGATGGGGTTGGCCTCGTGCACGCCACCGCCAACATCTGGCCCTGTGATGATCACACGTTCACCGGTTTCGGCTTTTATCACGGTTGCTGCTGATGCTGAAGTTCCTCCCAGCTCACCGCTGTCGCCACCGATTTCAATTTCAGAACCATCGCACACATAAACGCCTTCCCGGATAATGAGTGTGGAAGCCGGTGACATATTGTAAATGGCGTGCTCAAAACTTTGCCAGGGTGTATTTTGATCCTGTGCTTGTTCGGCAGAATACGAATCGCTGCCCTTGTCCACATCAAGGTAATAAACCGGGCCGGCTCCCTCATAACAGCCAAAAGCGCTGTAATCGGGTTCCGGATCAAGGCAGTTTACCCCGGACTCGTCGGCCTCACAAAGGGCATCCTGGTAGCAGTTTCCACAAACATAATTGGGTGTTAAAATGGCGTTTGCATTGGTTCCTGTAAATTCTTCATGGGTTACAAAGGGAGGATTGGGATAACTGTGATAATTGCGGGCAGGGTTTAAAACACCGCCATTGATGACATTCCCGCGCACTTCATAATTTCCTGTGTAGCCGGAATAATCCGCAGGGTTTGTGCATGGTGATGCGGGATCGGCAGGCTCACAGTTATCGTTGTTGTGGTTGGTGATGCGGAAAAAGTCGTTGAGGGTAACCCCTGAATTGACCGTGTTTCCGACCACCCTGAAGTTTGTGTAATAAAACGGCGCATGAACCCGGCGTCCGGTGTTAAAATTACATCCTGATTTTTGTTGGGCAAAAACGTAGGCATCGCCACCCAGCTCGTTGTTTTTAACAAGGATTTGCGACCCTGAAACGCTCACCACCTCGGTCATTGATCCGCCATCCAGGCCAAAGCGATTATCAGCTACCACGAGGTATTTGGTCATGCGCATTTCGTTGGGATCGAGCTCACAATCCAGGTCGGCATCTACGGTGCAGTCGTTGTTGGTATAAAAATTAAAACCGTAATCCGTGTTAAAATCCACATCGCAATCCAGGAAACCGCAGCCGTGGGTTCCGTCAAAGAGCACCGCCATTTGTCCGGTGGTGGAAGTAAAATCGCAACTGCGAAACCAGATATTATCAGAAAAGCAAACGGCATGGGAAGCATAGGAGAGGTAGTTGATAAATTCGCAATTATCGAACACCACATCTTTGGTAATGAGGAAGCCAACGGCTTTATCGGCCACGCCATTCATATCAAAAAGAATGTTGCTGAAGTAAAAATCCCTGACCGGAGCGAGGTATTTCCAGGTTTGCGTAAGGTTGTTGGCTTCGTAATTATCCTCCATGGGATCGCCTGCATGGGCCTGGATATGGATCATGTTGTTTGATGTGCCGCCGCCCACGGTCGGAAACCCCGTAAATGTTGCCGGCGCTTTTATGGTTGCTGTTCCGCCCTCGCACATAAAATGCAGGTGGCTGGTTTCGTAGATCTTAATGGCTTCATCTGGCACAAAATAAGTAATCCCAGCAGTAAGTAAAATTTTTGCTTTTTCGTTTGGATCTGCTGCATAAGCATCCATGGCTGCCTGCACGGCCTGAGCGATATCACCACCGTAATTATCGTCCACATCATACACAGTATATGGATTTCCGTCGGAATCCTGAGAAAGGATCAAAGGGTTGTAGTTTGGCGAATCCTCGTTATAGGGATGATAAGCCCAGTAATCTGTCTCCACATCATCACCATAAGGAATGTTAATTTCGGGGACACCGGGCTGCCCAAGGTCATTCACAGTGATGGTTACGGATGCCTGCGTAAGTCCGGGTGAAGTGGCTGTGATGGTAACCTCACCGGTTTCCGAAGGCAAAAAAGTAACCTGCCGCTGCCCGGCCACTGCTGCCAAAGTCAAGGGCGAAGCACCCTGTGCAAATGTTCCCGAACCGTTGATTGTAAATGTGATGTCGTTGGTGGCCACATCGATAAAGTGGTCATCATCATCATAAATCCTGGCAGTGATGGTTGAACTTCCTGATGGCAGAATCATTGAAGGTGAAGCCGAAAGCCTGACCTCTGAAGGGACAACTTCAAAAAATTCAACCATGTCGAGCCATAAGGTCCCACCATCGAGGCTCCGCATTTCAAAATACAAACTACCCCCCAATTCTGTCGGATCCGAAGAGGTGGTTACTGTGCTTGTTACCTGCCGCCAGTCATAGGTTCCGGTGGGAATACCCATGTAAAAATAACCGCTTGCTCCTTCCCAGTATTGGTTGTTCCACATCAATAAACCGGGTGTGCCGCTGGTGGTGAGGTTTTCTGCTTTCACCATAAATGAGATCATATAGAGCGTTGAAGTTTTTAAACTGCCGTTTGGCCCGCAGGATGGAAACCCGTTTCCACCAATTACCCAGTTTTGGATGCGGTTATTTTTTGATCCATCGGGCTGTTCAATGCCGTTGGGTGATATTTTCAGGCCGTAGTCACCTTCGTAGGTTTCAACATTGGTGGGATCGTGAACGCGTTCAAGCCAGTCGCCCCACGATGGGCTTACGTTCGCAAACTGTACCCGCCAGTCTGCCGGCAGGTTTCCGTCTCGGGCGGTTTCAAAACTTTCGTTGCAAACATGGTTCTGTGAAAACCCAAAGGTAATGGTCAGGATCAATACAAAGAGGGATGTGAAAATTCTCATGGCTTGTAATGTTTAAATTGCTCTAATGAATTGGTTTATGGTTGTTTCTAATTGTCCAAATAAATTTTCATAACAGAGGAAAAACCTGGTTTTTGAACCCGCAGAATATATAATCCGGGTGTTGATGTGATTGTGGCCTGGTAAAAATCAGCATTTGAAAAGTCAGAAAAAGCCAGTTGCCCTGTAACCGTATAAACTTCAATTTTTGCATGCTTGGCATTATAAATATTCAACTGATTGCCAATAAGCTGCATTTTTATGGTTTCGGGTTTTTGATTATTGATGCCCGTATGATCAAAACTCAGGATAAAACGAGCCGGAATATCGCCGGTTTCAGATGAAAAACGATAGGAGGAATTTTCTTCAAGCTGTTGGGTTTCACCGGATTTCAGGTCTTTCAGAAACAGATTTGAGCCTGTGGAATTTTCAAGCAATTGAATTTCAAAATCTGCTGATTCATTTTTAATGAAGTGAAATGGTATTTCCAGGTTTTTATCCGGGCTTTTCAAAGCATTCACCGAAAGGTTTTGTGCATCAGAAACCGAATAAAACTGTGGCGCATAGCCGGCCAGAAAGCGTGAATCCAGCTCGGGATCAAAATCTTTGGTCGCTTCGGGATGAAACAGGATGGTGCTTTCCTGGGCGGTGTTTTGTTCCAAATCCTTTACCAGTAATTTAATTTTAGGATAACCCGGGTTTTTATACCAGCTTTGATCATCGTGGGTGCGGGATGCAGCAGGAATGGTGAGCGAACCTGAACTTTCGGTAACCTGCACCATAAAACCGTTCATGGCCGGGATGATGCCATTTGCCGGAATATCGGTGTAAGATGCGTTGCATTCGTTCCAGATTTTGGCGGTTCCTGCTATGTTGGTCATATTCCAGTTGCCG
>JAGYLT010000051.1 GCA_018400545.1 Bacteroidales bacterium | reverse complement strand
TAAGCGGGTGGAAAACTTTGCCGAAAAGGCTAAAAAATACTTCGACCAGGAAAGCGTTAGCTTCAGCGAAGAGCATATCCAAACCCAGAATTCAACCAAAGCTGCCATTGATTATGCGAAGGCGGTGGATGCTGATCTGATCTCGATTATGACGGAACAGGATGAGCGCAAAGACAGCGGACTGCTGGGGCCATGCGCACAGCAGATGGTGAACCACTCGCCCATTCCCGTTTTGAGCGTTCATGTGGATGATGCCCGGAAAGTAATGCGAATGTTTGATGAAATTTAGATTTAATGAAAATTGTAAATCCGGCAATATTTGCCCTGTTCGTTTTTTTGTCTTCTGCCTTGTTTTCACAAGAGGTTGCAGAATCGCAAAAAGCTGCTGATACGAATAAGCCAGTGCCTGAAGGCGATGTTAAGATAATCCAGGACAGCCGTATCGACAGCATTGTGAAAATGCACATTGCCTACAACCAATCCCAGGACGGGATTATGGGCTACCGGGTGCAGATATTTTTTGATGCCGGCAACAATTCGCTCGACCGGGCGGAGGCCGCAGCCTTTGAATACCAGACCCTTTACCCGGGCGATACGGCCTATATTTCGTTTACCGAGCCTTATTATAAAGTGAGGGTGGGCGATTTCAGGACACGCATTGAGGCCGAAGGATTCATGCATAAAATCCTGGGCGATTATCCCAATGCTTTTGTGATTAAAGACCGGATTCGGTTTCCGGAGCTTTAGTTTCGATATTTACATCCTGCCAGCCATTTTCCGTAAACATCTTCAAATTTTGGAAGCCCAATTCCAGTAGGATGGTTTTGGCCTCACCGAAATAGCCATCGAGCTCATGAGGTTTGTGGGCATCGCTATTCAGCGTGATTGGAATGTTAAGTTGCCACAACTTTTTCAGGATGTCCTTACCCGGGAACAATTCATCAGACCGCCCCTTGTAAATGCCGCGTGTGTTCACCTCGACAATCGACCCGGTTTTTACAATCACTTCCAGGGTTTGATTCACTTCATCCACATACCAGCTTTCATCCTGCGTAAAATACCTGTTTTGGTTGTGCATTTTAATTTTGTCGAGGTGGGCGATGATATCCGGTTTTTGGGTGTTAATCATATCGCGCATTTGCTGCCAGTAAGTAGAAACGGCCAGGCGGATATCGGCATCGAACAGGTTTTTCAGTCCCTCGTCGTAAATCTCTCTTTTGGGCCCGTCGATAAACCAGAGGCCTTCCCTGAGCGGAGTTTTTACAAGATGCACCCCACCGATGGTATAGTCTGGATTGGCGATTTCCTGAAAATGTGAAAACGGTTTGGTAACACCTGGAATATGATCAATTTCCAGCGAAAGGAAAATGTTGAGTTGCCCCTTGTATTTTTCCCGCAGTTGGCGGATTTCGCTGGTGTAATTTAAAAGCTCAGCATTGTTTTTGATGGCGAATTTATTTTCGAAAGGCACCGGTGCATGGCTGGAGAACCCCAGTGTATCGAAACCTTTTTCAATGGCTGATTTGATGTATTCTTCCGGGGCTGAAGAGCCGTCGCAAAAATGGGAGTGGTTGTGGAGATTAAAAAGCATGAGAGTCAGGGTGTTTGGTTGTCAATTTCTTATCCATTAATGGTTCTGTAAATTTGGCGTATTGAAAAATCTTTTCGGATTTTATGTCAATTAATTTTTTCCCAATTATTCAAATTAAACACATTATCTTTCACCACAATTTTATGCTTGATTCTAAGTGTGTTTTCTAACCAAATTTTCCTTGACCAATATGCGTTGGTAACCGTAATTTCTCTTCCTTCTATTGGCTCACCTTTGGTTGGATCATTTTCATCAAAAAGAATTGCCGGAGCATCAGCATTGCACATAAACCGCCAATCTTCTTTCAAATTACCTTCTTCATTAAAATCTTTAACCATCAACAAAGGAAACATCTCCATTATTTTCTCCCCGGTTACCTTTAGCGAAGGGTTCATTGTAACCGGGATATTCATATCAACATCCCCTTCAAAAGCCTTCCAATGGGGCCCATGATCTGAAATTAAAACAATTTTTGTATTATCATATACATCATTATCCTGCATCCATTTAAACCAATTCACGATTGTTTTAAAAACCCATTTATTGTTGTCGAATATACGCTGATCTGTTTGCATTCTGCCATTATCATCAATAATATTCCAGGGATGGTGAGATGCCAAATTGTGAAGATATACGAAGTTAGGCTCATCATTTTTTGCATTACTAATGTAAGGTAATAATCTTAAAAAGTTATAGGGTAATGCCTTGTTAACATTTAAATTCTCCTCAATATTACCATGAAGCCATTTACCATTATTATAAATTTTTGGTTTTAGAAAAAGCGGGGCGGTGTAGAAGGCAGCATTTTCCCATAAAATAGTATAACCTAATTCGCGGGGCAAACCAATATTCAGGTCGCTGTTATATATGTTCCAGTCGTCATGCCATTTAGGAATGTAGGTGTCGAAGGTTTCCAAATCTATTGTTGAATACATCATCTTGGTGCCGGTAAACTGATATCCTGAGGATTTTACTTTATTGTAAAATTCCTTCGTAACCTGGGTTATTTTTTCCTGCATATTCCTGCTATCATCTTTATTCAATTTATCAAGCGAATAATCAAATCCACCAAGCAGTGCGGAAATTGACCCACATGTGTGCGATGAAATAGTGATGGTATTGGGGTACCAGGTAAATCCTTTTAATTGCTTTTTTAGGTCTGGTTCCTGTTCGAGTATCTCATTAATATTCCAGCCATGAAACATATCAGCGATGATATAAACAATGTTCTGTTTGTCCTTCGATAAGGAGATTACCGGAGTTGTTTTGGGTATGATTTTATGTTTTACTAAAAACGAATCAGTTTGGGAAGCCTCCTTTAAGCTTTGAAATATCAACACCGAATTTAGGAGGATCATGGAAAAAATGACTTGCTTTTGATACTTTTTACGTAGAAGCCATTCAACGATAATAATAATGACAATAAAAATGAGGGCTTCAAGAATATATTTTGCAAGTGGCTGGGCTAAGTTTTGTTCATGCAAAAATTTATTTTCCTGCAAGCTACCTAAATCAATCGGGAAGAGCGTGTTGTGAAAAAATCCACCAATGGCTAAAGCCAGTACAAATACTGCCCAATAGTATTTTAAAAGTTTGGGGAGGATTAGATAAACAGCGAGTAAAACTGCGATTGACAAAGCAAACAAGAGAAAATTATGCTTTAAAATATCTATGGCCGCAAAATCAAAAACATCAGGATAGGAGGAATATATGCTCATGGGGTTCCACAAAAACACAAATCCTGCTAAATAGAGTATTGTGAAAAAGTAAATTAGCCAGGCAGGGCGATAAACCAGGTTACCTTTACTCTGCTTTTTAAAATAAAATGGCAGCAGAATAATCGAGAAAATAAGTCCAAGATTAATAAAGCTGTATGTGCTGTTTGCGTTAACCAGCCAGTTTAAACGCTGCAATGATCCAAGCAATGAAGTTGCGGGTTGGGGCAACCAAATGAAATACGCCTGAATTCCTGCTACAATGATCAGCATGGCCAAAACACCGCCAAAAACTACTTTGGCAAAATCTGATTTTCTTTTATAAAAATGGACAAAACCCATAATTTGAGTGAGGATAATCAGCCAGAAAGCAATATCGGTAAAATCACTTTTTACTCCTTCAAAATAAAAAACAGAGGCCAACTGAAAATATAATGACAAAAAAACCAGACTGAAAAATACCTGCGCCGGAATAGCTAAGCTTCGGATTTTTTTCCAAATAGTTTGAAAAGAATAAAAACAAAAAGAAGGACAAAGATGCCGTGGTATGTTTAGCAAAAGCACAGCTATCACACGAAAATAAATATCATCAAAACTATGGTGAAAAAGCCCACCGGATTTGCGTAGCAATGAATATCGAACTTAAAGCATTAAAATTATCCAAAACCAGGCTTTTAATTTCACAAACTCATCTTTAACCTTTGTATGGATAATTTTGGGGCCTGCCCATTTTCACTAAACAAATTCGCAAACACAATAACAATAAGTGTAATTTGAGAAAATGACCAAAGACAACCTTAAAACAATATCATTAAAATTAAAAGCCTGTGCCCAGCTGGAGCTGAGTATAGATTAAAACGACTGCCAATAAAACAAAAAAAAGTACGAAAGCCCGGTGTTAATTCGAATACTTAAAAATGAAGTTTTTTGAATTTAGATTGAGAAAACCCTGAAGTATAACGTAGCTAAAGCAAAATGAAAGTCAGGATAATTCCTGCGAGGGCAGCCATGATAATCCTTGGGATAATATCATCAAAATTGAACTGCATTGCCCAGTTTATTTGCGAAAGAATGGCAATTGAAATAATGATAAAAAATGTAGGACGAAATACCGGCCAGCAGGCAAAAAAGTATGCCTTAAACCCTTTTGCAGAACCTGGGTCAATTTTGTGTAGTGCAGCAAGCACGGCAATTACATAAGCTGCCAAAATACTTCCACCAACCGCAAAAGCAAACCTTTGGGCAATATCATTGAAATTGTTCTGAAAAGCCCAGTTGAACTGAAAGAGGATTGCAAAAACAACCAAAAAAATGATTGTTCCGGACAACTTCGGCTTCATAGCTTTGTAGCGTTGACGGAAGCCCTGATAAAATTGCTGCCGTTTTAATTTTCTTTCCGGGTTTTTCCTGAATACTTCAGGGTTGGTAATGAACAACCTGAAAAAGCTAAACACGTTATTCATTGTCCAGTAAAGAACCAGTCCGGATGGAAGATTAAAAAGCAACACCAGAAAAATGGCCGCAACCACTACCATTTGCTTGCGTTCCGAAGTATCTCCATTACGGGTGTAAAAATATGCAGTAACAAGGTTTACCACCGTCATGGCAATGGGCAAAAAGTTAACTGCCCCAAAAAGGCCATCGGGCTTGGCCAAATCCTCTATAAACCAAAAACTTACACCATTAAGCGGTTCAAAACCCTCAAGATACTGATAGGCAGCAATAAAAAATGGAATTTGCAGGAGTAAACTTAAAACAGGAATAAGCGCTTTTAGAGGGCTGTACTTAAATTGGCGATTAAGGGTTTTTAGATAATAATATCTCTCCTGGCCCTTGTAGCATCGTTTAATTTCGTCAACCAGGGGTTTCATTTTCTGTTTCACTACATCATCTTTTCTTTTTACCCGCTCGATGTAGATAAAAACAGGCAGCAACAACAAGTTCACGCCAAAACTCAACAAAATGATCGCAAGACCATAATTCTGCGTAACATCATAGCTAAACAGAAATATTTGCCTGATGATAAAAATAAATGGAGATAATATGATGTCGAAAAAACTCATGAGTGAGTTGTGTTTGTGTTGTTATAAAAAAATCTAACCCATAAGAAACTATCAGGACTCAGCTTTATTGAGATTGCTGACAATTTCGATGATCTGATCAGCAGCAACCTCGCCGGCCTTTCCAAAATTATAAACCGATTCATTTCGTAAAATATCCAACTCCAGCTTTGGGGGATTTTCCAGCAAATCATTTACTATTGTACCAATATCGTCAATTTCATTTTCATTAAAAATTCTCCCCAAACGCGGACGCTCTCTTACTTCCCACATTTCATAATCCAGTTCACTTCCTTCGAAACCCTCAACGGTGTCAAACTCGGTTTTGAGCAGCAGTACCGGTTTTCCAAATAAAAATGAATAATCCCAAAACACACCCGAAAGATCCCCGATCATCATATCGCTCCTGGCCATACTTTCTGTTCCAAGAGATTTACGATCGAGGGTAAAACGCGGCTCATCTTTAAAATGATCTTCAATTTTTTTTATCAATTCCGGAAAGCTTACGAAGCTTTGAGGATGTGGACGTAAAATCACATCGTAGGATGAATTATCGAAAAGTCTTTCAAAAAATCTTATTCCAAACCTGTTAATTAATGAATATTCTTTCCATGTAGGTGCCACTAAAACTACAGGGTTTTTCTTTGGAAATTCCGGAAGATTTTTTACCTCCTCCAGCATAACATCATAATAAGTTAGGCCTGTTTTGAGGAGCATTTTCTTTTGGGTTCCACGCTTTTCTTCCAGTTTTCTGATCCCATCAATCTGGAAATAGCCGGAACAAAACACAGAATCAAAATAATCGAAAGCAAATTTCCGGTATGTGAACACATCTGTGGGTGCATGTACTATGTGGCCGTAATGCTGCACTTTTTTCGACCGGCGTATCATCATCACATCCAACTGTGGTGTGGTCATCCCAACAAATTTTGCCTTAAGTTTATTCAGGTAAACCGAGGTCATTGTGAGCTTACCGGTATATTTACTTTGTAAGTATTCTGATTGATATTTCAAACCCGGATCGTCGGCATCGGAAGTCAAATAGGCACAATTTACGTGCTTGTTTTCAAGGGCTTTAATAATCGGTAAAAACACATTCCAGTATTGCTTTCCTTCTGAATAAAAAATGATATCAGTTCCCGGAAAGTCATCATAACTTTTAAAACCACGTCCCAGAAAAAAATTCCTGACCCTGTAAAAGAACCCTCGTAGTGTAAAGGCCAGTGTGGCAACCAAAGCAATTAAAATATACAACAGCGCACTGGTGGAAGCCGGGTCGATATAGAGTAAAATATTTTTCAATGTGTTTTTTTGCTATCAGGATTTTAAAAATTCAACAATATCCTGCTCCAATACTAAGCGTGGATTATTTTTTAATCGCTCTAAGTTTACATTTTTAATAATGAAGTCCGGATTAAAATCCGGAATCAATTGCTGAATATTCATTTCAAGGCCAATATCCGAAATAAAATTTTCCAGAAATGTCCTTGCATGATCCATGGTTGTTCCGAAAATATCAGCAATTTTCTCAATTCTTTTTTTTACAGCATCTACACCTCTGCTATCAACACAATCATTTTTAGTTAAGGAGCTGTTAAATTCAAAAAAGAATGGTAAACTCAACGCCACCGCATGCCCATGTGGAAGTCCGTAAAAACTTGTAAATGAATAAGACAAAGCATGTGGTGCTGTTGTTTTGGTAATGTTGATAGCTTTACCTGCCAAAAAAGCAGCTTCCTGCATTTCAGCCCTTGCCAAACTATCATCATGATGAACCGCATCTTTTAAAAACTGAATAATTTTCTTGATTGCAAGCAGTGCTATTTCCTCTGATTCTTTGTTTGCATTAACGCTCCAAACTGATTCTACAGCCTGGCAAAACGCATCAATACCTGAGCAGGCCGTAAGATAGGCTGGAGTCTGTTCAGTAAAAACCGGATTTAAAAATACCATATCTGGCAGCATAATTGGGCTTTCCACCGAATACTTATTTTTACCCATATAAACCACAGCAAATTGTGTAGCTTCAGCTCCACTGCCGGCTGTGGTAGGGATAGCCAGCAATGTTGTTTTCATTTCTAACAATGACGTCCGGCCTTTAATAATATCCTGAGGATGATTTGTCTGATGGGCAAAAACACTAATCAACTTGCCCATATCCAACACGCTACCTCCCCCGATGGCTATGATCATTTTAAAGTCTCCGGAATGAAAAACGTCAATCCCGTTTAGTAAATCGGTAACATTGGGGTTAGGACTAAAATCTGAAAATGATGTTATGGGCTTCTTATCCAAAAGATTATTTACAAAAGCCTCTGCACCGCAATTTTTATAAGATGAAGCACCCCGTAAAACCAATATTTTGGTAGTTTCAACCTTGCTGATTTCCTTTTTCAATTCGTCCAGCTGATGTTTCCGAAATAGCTTTTGATGGATCATGAACTGAGATTATTCATAAAATCTTTCTTATTGTCAACTGGCTTTATGGTAGGCCTTCCCAAATCTTTACGGGCACCTACTTTGACTTTTATTTCGATTAGAGCGGGATAAGCATCTTTTGGAATTGACTGCAAAGCATTGTCCAGATCGATTTCAGTAGAGACCGACTGAACACTTTTATAATTGTTTGCTTTTGCTATAGCCGGGATATCCATTCCAAAAGCCACAGTTGGCTGACCGCCAACAGATTCGTGAGCACCATTATTAATTACAAAATGCAGAAAATTTTTTGGTTGCATGTTTCCAATAATCGACATTGCGCCCATATGCATCAGCAAAGCTCCATCACCATCAAGGCAAACAACTTTCCTGTTTGGTTTAGCCAATGCTATTCCGAGTGCAATCTGACTGGCATGTCCCATTGAACCCACCGTAAGGAAATCGGAAGAATGTTTTTGCCCGAGTGCTGCCCTGCATTCAAAAAGCTCGCGAGAGGTTTTTCCGGTGGTGGACACAACTACTTCATCACCACCAAATTGCCCTACAATTTGTTTTATTGCATCCTCACGGCTCAGGGAGTATCCTGCATCAATCTTTTCTTTGATTACATATTTCTCGAAAGTTCCTTTTGGAATGATAATGGCTACCGGTGAATTGGTTTCCCTGATTTTTTGTATGACTTCAAGCACCTGTTTTTTTGCCTGTTCTTTTTCCTTCCCGAGCACCTGGAAAGGAATTTTCATTGCATCGAGGAGCTTCAAGGTTACTTCGCCCTGGGTGACATGTTGGGGTTCGTCTTTTACTCCGGGTTCACCGCGCCATCCAATCAATAACAATAGTGGAATTTGATAAACCTTGCTATCAGCCAGGGATAGCAGGGGGTTAACGGTGTTTCCAAGTCCGGAATTTTGCATATAAACAGCTGGTATTGTTCCTGTAGCAAGATGATTACCGCTGGCCAGCGCTACTGCATTTCCTTCGTTGGCAGCTATTATGTGATTCTGGCCTGAAGTATTATCAGTAATGTAAGCACACAAGTCTTTCAACAATGAATCGGGGACTCCACTAAAAAAACCGATTTTTTGCTCGTGAAGCCATTGATAGAATTCTTTCGGTTGAATCATTATTTTGTTCCGGGTATAAGATTTAGAATTTCTTTGATTGACATACAATTGTCATTTGCTTCAAAGGAACGCTCGTGTGTTAAGATCGATTTAGCCACATTCACCATTGCCGGATAAGCACTGCGCAGCAAATGATTGGCATAGATCACAACATTTACACCTGCATCCCGTAGTTCATTTTCATATACGTGGTTGTAACTTGATGGTACAGCAATAAGGGGAACACGTTTTTCAAATTCCTTATACCTGTTACAAAACTCAAATATTTCTTTACCGTCTTTTTCCTTGCTATGGATCATGATTCCATCTGCCCCTGCTTCAATATATGCCCTGGCTCTTTTTAGGGCATTATCAACACCTTTTTTTAAAATCAAACTCTCGATGCGCGCAATAATCATAAAATTTTTAGATACCTGGGCTTTTTTACCGGCTGAAATTTTTTGGGCAAATGCCTTGATCTTGGCTTGTGTTTGAGGTACTTCAGTTCCAAAAAGTGAATTCTTTTTTAATCCGGTTTTGTCTTCAATGATAATGGCTGATACGCCTAATCGTTCCAAAGTTTTAACTGTAAACACAAAGTGCTCAGGAATTCCACCTGTATCACCATCGTAAATAATTGGTTTGGTGGTAACTTCTAGAATGTCGTTAAGCCCATGCAACCTGGAAGTAACATCAACGGCTTCGATGTCTGGTTTTCCTTTGCTGGTAGAATCGGTGAGGCTACTCAACCACATTGCATCAAACTCTTTGTGAAGTCCATCGTGATTAACGGAAATCTTTTCGACAATAAGTCCAGTTAATCCGTTGTGCGATTCCATTACCCGTACAATTGGCCTGGATTCAATCAATCTGCGCAACTTCCCCATCCTTATCTCGGGAGTAGTCCCAATTTCTTTCAGACTCTGATTAAGTATAGTTGAAGAAATTCCTTTGGTGTAAGGCACCTCATGAAGTTTGCCACCCCACTCGGCCAGAGTATCAATCACTCTCTGGCGTGTTTGCCGCTGCACACCTTTTTTCCAGTCATCGCCGTGCACCACATAGGCTGGTTTTAACTCTCGTAAATTGGGACTATAATCAAGCTCATGCTGAGGAATAACCTGCGATACTCCTTTAACGTTTTCAATAATAATTTTTCGCTGATCGTAATTGAGTGCAGGAAGCCTTTTATAACTTGCTATTGCTTTATCAGTTAACAGGCCAATAGTTACTTCTCCCAGTTTTTGTGCTTCATTGATGATATTTAAGTGACCAGGATGAATCATATCGGCACTCATACCTACATATACTGTTTTTGCCATAATCCTAAAAAACTGCAAAGTAAATAATTATTAACCAGATATTAAATTTGTATTAAGATATGGTTAAATCTGAATCAATTTGATCATGTAGCTTTCCTTTTTCCCTTAAAAACAATTATAGGTTAGTAACTTCCGACTCATTTTATGGTACAGGATTCAATTTCTTGTTAACCCTGAAAATTCATAAAACTTTCCGCCCGATGAGCCTTAAGATCAAAGATGACATGCTCGTCATCAGAAGACGGATTGTAAAATACAGACTCGTAGATTATTAACTTGTTTTAAGTAAATCTTACGCGTTTACCCCGGACCAGATTTTGGTAATCAAAATTTTGAAGGATGATATTAACTACATTTGCCGCTATCCAAATTTTATCAGATGGAAATTCTTGAAATTGTTGCACTGATTGTTGCCGGAGCCCTTGTGGGTTTTATAAATACCCTTGCCGGGGGAGGGTCTATCATTTCGCTGTCTGTGCTGATGATGCTTGGATTGCCGGCCAATGTGGCCAACGGCACCAACCGGATCGCGATAGCTGTACAAAATATTACGGCTGTGAGTAGTTTTAAACAGCAGAAAGTGCTGGAAGTAAAGAAGGGATTATTGCTGGCCATTCCTGCGAT
>JAGYLT010000050.1 GCA_018400545.1 Bacteroidales bacterium | reverse complement strand
TGAGCTTGTCGCGTTCTTTTTTCAGTTGCTGGAGTTGTGCCGCTTTATCCTGTGGCCCGCCGCAGGATTGAACCATTAGCAGTGCCAGTGCCAGCATGAGCAAAGTACCGGCCGATTTGATTGATTTCATGGTATGCAAATATTTTGTTTTCATTGTGATGGTTTCTTTTTGAATCCTGTTTAAGATGATATGTTTCATGATTTAAATTCCGGATTAATTTTCGTATTGGGTGAGCAGCAGTTCAAGTTCAAGCTTGTTATTCAGTAATTCCAGGATGGCTATCATATAATCACCTTCTGAATTGAGGTATTGATTATAATTTTGCTGAAGTTCGATGCTGGACGAAACACCTTCCTGCAACTTCTGCTGTGTTTTCTCATAAATCTTAAATGAAATTTCGAGCCCCTCCTTTTTGTTCTGGTAAACTTTCCAGGCATTGAGGAAATTATTCCTTACCGTACTAACCTGAATTTTCAGGCCGGCTTTTAGTTTCTCATCCATCACCTCAAGCTGGTCGAGCTGAATTTTGGCCTGGCTGACCTTTGCTGATCGTGCACCACTCTGGAAAATGGGAACATCCAACTGTACACCCCAAATTGTGGTTTTATACCAGTCCTCACCACTTTTAAAAAAGTTCCACTCCTGGCGGAATGCATTTTCCTGATAGGTAAAAAACGTGTATAGCTGGGGCAGATACTGCGATTTGTACCGTTTTAAATCCAGGTAGGCCAGTTCCTGTTGGTTTTCAAGAATTCTATAATCAATATTCTTCCTGTAATTTAAGGGCGCCTGGTAAAGCAATTCTTTGTCCATTTTATCCAGTATTTCATCCAGGTCATCGGTGAGCTCAATTTCATTTTCCAGTTGCAAACCCATGGTAAATTTCAGCATGTTTCTTGAAATTTCCAGGTTGTTGCGCGAGTTGATGAGTGTGGCTTCGAGATCCGAAATCAGGAGCTTAACCTGGTCAACGTCGGTATCCTCAATAAATCCGTTTTCATACAGGGCTTCATTGGCTTCCCTGATCTCCTTCAACGAAACCAGTGTGGAATCGATAATACTGATGTTCCGCTTTGAGACCAGCACAAGGTAATAAGACTGTGCCACACTCTTGTCGAGTTCGATCATCATTTTGTCGTACTGCATTTGTGAATAATCCACAAACACTTTTGATGCCTGTAAACCAACGATATACTCGCCGCTGAACAAAAGCATGCTTGCCTGTGCCGAAGCAGTCATGTTGTACTTGGTCCCGAATTTCACCGGGAAAAATGTTCCGGCCAGGCTGGGATCGGTGGGATCGAGAAACTCAGCCGGGATCAATTGGGTGGGGATGTCGATAAAATCGTTATACGCAACGGATGCATCCACCTGCGGCAATCCAATGGCTCTGGTTTCCTTTACCTGTTCCCTGGCTTTTTCGATGTCTTTAAGTGCATTGATCACATCGTAGTTATTTTCGGCTGCAAACGCCCGTGCGTCCTGCAGCGAAAAATACATCACCGGTGTATCAGCCGTTTGCTCCTGTGCCCGGACACCTCCAATGGCTGTCCAGACCAGCATCAATACTAAGATCAGATTTTGTCTCATGCTTTATTCAAAGTTTAGTTGCTGTTTGCGTTTTTCAAAATATTCGATTCCTTTTTGATTGGAAATTCCCCGGATATGATTTTCGAACATCACCTCAAAAATGCCTTCCATGGTAATATTTGCCTGGCTCAGGAATTTTTCGTCGTGGATGCTTTCTACCTTTTGGATGTA
This sequence comes from Bacteroidales bacterium, assembly GCA_018400545.1. The sequence goes on along the minus strand of JAGYLT010000050.1, from coordinate 9,298 downwards.
TAGATTGGCCACAAGTTCAATATCCTGATCTTCGCGGTAGATGCCTTCCCTGATCCCTTTCTCCAGGTTTTCCAGGATCATCCGGTAAGTGTATTCCTTTTCTTCGGCAATATGTGTGTTGAATACCTCCGGGTAATACTTCTGCATATCATAAACCGAGGATGGATTATATTTCTTCAATTCCTGGTTAACCAGTTTACTAACTTCGAGCAACTCATCAATGGCATTCATCTCGCGGCTGCAAACCTCATAGATGCTGGATACAAAATCCAGCTGGATTTTTTTAAACCCCTTGGCTAACAAATCGGATTTATTTTTCACATACTGATACAGGGTTTTTTTTGAGATGCCCAGCTCCCTTGCAATATCATCCATGGAAATACTCCGGATGCCATACTTCAGGAAGAGGTCACGGCTTTGATCCAGAATGTAATTCAGCTTTTCGTTGTCTGTCGTATTGTTCAAATTAAGATGGTGTTAAGAAACGGCGGAAACGATTTCATCACAAAACGTTTCCTTTGACTCCCTTAACATGAAACCCCTAAAAATGTTGTGCGGGTTTAAAAGGACGGGCTTACTTAATCTTACGTTTGTTAAAATTCAGGCTTTTCTTCTTTCTGGCGAAATACTTCAGGCCTTCTGTGGTGGCAATGCTCCTTACAAAATTTTCGAACATGACTTCGAAAAGCGTGGAAAACGAAAACTGATCGGATGGGAAAATATGTTCATTGTGGATGTCGATCAACCGGCTCATGTATAACCGCGACACCAGCTCAATGCTCAGATCGTTGCGATACATGCCCTGGCTGATTCCTTTTTGCAGGTTGATCTGGATTTTCATGAAAATGAAATCCATGCGTTTCTGAAAATGTTCCTGGTAAATTATTGGGTATTTTTCTTTGAGCAACACACTGATGGTGGGTGTAACATCATAATACCGGCTTGCAATTTCCTTGCTGACGATCATGAGAATATCGATCGCATTCATGCCTTCAAAATCGTATTCAACAAATATTTCGCTAAACCGGCTTCGTTCAAATTCAAGCACTTTCACCACCAGGTCATTTTCATCCCTGATGTGCTGATAAAAAGTATCCTCACAAATGTTGAGCTTCTCGCACAGCGACTTAACAGAAATATTCTCGATGCCTTCCTGGAGTGCCAGCAACCTGATTTTAGAAAGAATCTGCTTGAGTTGATCGTCCATCAATCTGTAAATCAATTGAACTTATGAAATATCGGGCAAAGGTAAAATAAAAAATAAATATGTAACAAGCTGTATTATAGATATTTACGATCACCAAATTTTGATGTGGCTGGAGGCAGGCACGCTTATCTTTTAAAATTTAAATTACAACAATCCGGCAACTCTGAGTAATTCAGCAAAAGATGGGTCTTTTTTTGCCTGTTCTTTGGCTACGTGTTCAAGCTTTCGCAGGCGCTCTTCATGCTCAAATGATTTTTGCTGAACCGGATATAATGCTGTACGGCGATCCCAAATCATGTATCCCAAAGTAAACAAAACTATCGTTACTATAATTCCTAACATCCAATAGATGCCTTCAAATCTTGATTCCATAGCATCAAATCTTGACTCCATGGAATCAAATCTATTATCAACACCTTCAAATTTTGCATTCATTTCATTACGAAGCGATTCGATTTTTTCATTATTTGAATTAACCTTCTCCTCCAACTTTATTATTCTATCCCTGTCCTCCAAAGTAAATGGAACCTCAGTTGATTGAGAAAACAATTGAAATGATGCGATTATGAAAATTGATATTGCAATTATTTTTTTCATCTTGAATTGATTAACGAATACAAAGATAAAATTGTTTTCAGTGATTTGCAATCTTGATTTTTATGTTAGCAGATAATACCCGGAAAAAAAATCCCCATGCTTAATGCTCGATCACCATTTTACGAACCTGGTTCACGTCTTCACCGATTAATGAAAAGTAGTAAACTCCCGGTGTTAATTGATGTACCGAAGCATTGAAATGCTCAAAATAGGCTCCGGCATCCCGAACTTCATGATCGATAAGGGTGATGACGTCCCTGCCCATAATGTCGGTGATCTTGAGTGTGACCTCAGATTTTGATTTTATCTTGAAGGAAAAATGCGTTGATTCGCTGAAGGGGTTGGGGTAGTTCTGCTCAAGGGCAAACGGGATGGCCGGCTCCTGATAATCGGGTGTAGATGTTATTACAGGATCAACAATGGCTGTCCAGACACTGAGATCACCATTGTGAAGCCTGGTCCAGATCGGGCGAATTACATTATCGTGTGCCGACACATTGTTATAATCCCCAAAAAACACAGATGAAATTGGAAGGAAAGGTTCCTCACTTACTTTGAAATTTACAAACGTTTCGCCGCCATCAATCGAGAAAGCCATGTAAACATCGGTGTTGTTATCATCGTAATTTCTACGATCGTAAAAAACAAACCAGAGGTGTCCGGTCACCTGGTCCACAGCCATCCAGGTAAAAAACTGATGCCTGCCTGGCGGGTCATCATTTACGCGGACAGGCTCCGACCACGTTTCGCCGCCATCGGTTGATTTAACAAGCCATACGTCGGTATCGTCGAGGCCATAACGCTGATCTGTCCAGTTGACATAAATGGTGCCGTGGTTTTCTCCGCCACTCAAATCGCAAACGGTAACCGGGAGCCCGTTGCATCGTGAAATTCCGGGAATGTCATAAGTCCAGCCACCCGGAAATTCCGTCACAAAAATGTCTTCCTCAAGCCAGGTTTCACCCTGATCCAGTGATTTATCAAAAACAATACCTTCCGGGCCGGCCCATGCCACATAAATCTCGCCATTGGGACCCACAGCCGGAACAGCGCCTTCCACCGTGTTGTCATCATCAATACAATCGCCGTCCAATTCATTGATGCGCATGGCCGGTGACCAGGAATCACCGTTATCCGTTGATTTCGAAAACATGATGTTGCTACGGTCGTTGGGATTTGAACTGCCATAATCGTCAAACTGGGTCCAGGTCACGTAAATATTACCATTGTCCCTGTCCACGATGGCCCACTCTTTATCCTGTGCTTTGGTGCCGTTTAAACCCATGTAAGTTCCGGTATTCCAGGTCTGGCCGCCATCGGTAGATTTCTGGCAAACAATCCGGTCGATCCAGCTACCACCCGGAGGGTTGCTCAGGTGGAAAAAGAGGTAGTTTCCGTCGTTGTCAACAATGGTAACCGGATCGCCCCAAACGCCATATGCCGATGAGTAGAGCTGATCTACAGTCCAGGTATGCCCACCGTCTTCTGAGTAAAAAACATTATTGATATTGGAACCGGCTATGATTCTGTCGGTGTTGAAAGGATCGATGTAAATGCAGGGCTCTTCAGGATTATTGGTATTGCTGATCATGATGTTTTCGTGCTGTCCGGAAAGATTTAACGAAATAAGCGCGGCTGAGAGAAAGATAAAGAATTGCTTAAGTTGCATGATTTGAGAGCTTTAAAATGTTCAAACAAAACTACGCTTTTTTTTATGATTTAATGGATTGATAAGTTCCCCATCTGGTAGCACAAACAAATCTTCATTTCCATAATTTTGTAGTTTAGCAGTTCGAATTCAATACAAAACTGATGAAGAAAATCGCACTCCACTGGCAAATCCTGATCGCACTGATTTTGGCTATTGTTTACGGAATAGTCTTCCCAACTGAATATGCCATCGATAATGCTACAGCCAAAAAGATGGAAAAGAAGATCATGAATAAGGCTGTAGTTCAAAAAATTAAGCAACTTGACGGGAAGACCTTCACCACCCAAAAATCCCTGGAACAGTCAGTTTCAGAACAACTCTCCGAATCAGATTTTGACAGGTATTATTCCACCATTGAAAAAGCTTCCTACCGCAATCCGGCCATTAATGCCGTTAGCTGGATGGGCGATATCTTTTTGCGGGCACTTAAAATGATCATTATTCCACTCATTTTAAGCTCACTCATTTCCGGGGTTACAAATATTGGTACAGGAAGCAATCTGGGACGGCTGGGCCTCAAAACCATGAGCTACTATGTGATGACCAGTGTTTTTGCCATTGTTACCGGACTTTTACTGGTGAACATCATCAAACCCGGTGTTGGTGCTGATATCAATCTGACCGCTGAGGTGGAAGGCCTGGTTGACAAACAAAAAAGCTTCCTGGACATCATTGTGGAAATAGTTCCCGATAATATTTTCAAAGCATTTGCCGATGCGGATATGCTCTCGATCATTTTCTTCGCCATCCTGTTTGGATTTTTTATCATGAAAATTGATACCCGACCGAGGCAATTCATGATCGATCTTTTCAATTCCATTTTTGATGTGATGATGAAGATTGTGTTGTTCATCATTAAGTTTACACCGCTGGGCATTTTTGGAATTGTGGCCAAGGTAGTTGCCGATCAGGACGACCTGATCAACCTTATTTCAAGCATGAGCCTTTATATGGGAACTGTAATTGCTGCGCTTGCTATTCATGCACTTATCACACTTCCTCTGCTTTCGAGGTTCATCGGGAAAATCCGCCCCTGGGCACATCTTAAAAATATGTCCACGCCGCTTTTAACAGCGTTTTCCACATCCTCATCCGGCGCCACCCTGCCATTAACCATCAATGCTGTTGAGCAAAAATCAGGGGTTTCCAATAAAATCAGCAGCTTCACTTTGCCACTCGGGGCGACTATCAACATGGACGGTACCGCACTCTACGAATGCGTGGCAGCCATGTTTATTGCACAGGCCTATGGTGTGGAAATGACGCTTATGAACCAGTTTATCATTGTTGGAACCGCATTGCTGGCATCCATTGGTGCAGCTGCCATTCCAATGGCCGGACTGGTGATGATCACTGTGATTCTATCGGCGGTTCAGCTTCCACTTGAAGGCGTTGGGTTGATCCTTGCCGTGGACAGAATTCTGGATATGTTCCGCACTACCGTGAATGTTTGGAGTGATAGCTGCGGATCAGTGATCATCGCTAAAAGCGAGGGAGAAAAACTACCTGTTGATATTTAAAGGTTCTTAAAATTTATCAGCCATTCAACAAACACCAAGTAGCTGTGTTCGACTTGTTTTTGACCAATAAAAAAATGAGTAACTAAAGCACAAATCGGATGGCTGAAAAAAACAAACCAGGCACAAACGGACAAAGTAACTTTTTCGCAAAATTTCTTACCATCATCGAAAAAACCGGAAACGCACTCCCGCACCCGGCAACACTTTTCGCCATTTTCGCAGTACTAATTATCGTCCTATCCGGCATCACCAGTCTTTTCGACCTGGAGGTGATCCATCCCGGCACCGGCGAAACCATAAGGCCGGTGAACCTCATGACAGTGGAAGGCATTCACCTGATCATCACCGAAATGGTTACCAATTTCACGGGGTTTGCGCCATTAGGCGTGGTTCTGGTAGCCATGCTCGGAATTGGCATTGCCGAAAGCACCGGACTTATCGGAACGGCCTTGCGCCTGCTTGTGCTTTCCGCACCCAACAAGATCCTCACATTTGTTATTGTTTTTGCAGGAATTCTCTCAAACACTGCCAGTGAAGTCGGATATGTATTGCTGGTTCCGCTTTCAGCGATTATTTTTCTTGCTATGGGACGTCACCCCATTGCCGGAATGGCCGCTGCTTTTGCCGGAGTTTCAGGTGGCTACTCTGCCAACCTTTTGCTGGGCACCATCGATCCACTTTTAGCTGGCCTGTCCCAGGAGGCCGCCCAAATCATCGATCCAGAATATATGGTGAACCCGGCGGCAAACTATTATTTCATGTTTGTGTCCACATTCTTTATTGCCGCCGCCGGAACCTGGGTTACCGAAAAAATTGTTGCCCCGCGTCTTGGGAAATATACCGGGGATGCCAAGCCCGAAGATATCAACAGGCTCACTAAAGCTGAAAAAAAAGGGCTTTGGTATGCGCTGATTTCTTTTGTTATCATTGCAGTAATATTAGCCTGGGGAACAGTTCCTGCAAACGGTTTCCTGCGCGATCCGGAAACGGGCAGTCTGCTGCATTCACCTTTTATGGACGGCATCGTGTCGATTATTTTCCTCGTGGCAGCCATCATGGGCGTTGCCTATGGAGTGGGTGCCGGAACCATTAGAAATGATGCGGATGTGATGAAGGGTATGGGCAAATCCATGGAAACCCTCGGAATTTATATTGTGCTGGTGTTTTTTGCCGCTCAGTTTGTAGCGTATTTTAAGTGGACAAATATCGGATTGATTTTTGCCGTGGAAGGCGCTAATTTCCTGCAGGCCTCCGGTCTGGGAAAAATTCCGCTTCTCGTTGGTTTCATCATAATCACCGCCATCATTAACCTTGTGATGGGCAGCGCTTCTGCCAAGTGGACTGTTATGGCGCCGGTATTCATCCCCATGTTTATGCTGCTGGGATATTCACCCGAATTAACCCAGGTGGTTTACCGTATCGGAGATAGCGTAACCAATATCATCTCTCCTATGATGTCGTATTTTGCACTGATTGTAGCCTTTATGCAAAAATACCAGAAAGATGCCGGTATCGGGACTGTAATTGCAACTATGCTCCCCTATTCATTTGTATTTCTTTTGATATGGACCGTGATGCTCATTGTGTGGCTCAGCCTCGGAATTCCAATCGGGCCGGATGCACCACTGGATTATATTCCGGCGGCAACTGCCGGAAATTAATTTGCAGAACAATCTTTCTTCATTTTCAGGTATTTCAATACCTGAATAAAATATTTTCCCTACTTTTACCAGCCTCAAAAGCCTGATCGCTCCGGTTATGCTTTGGAGAAATGAAAAGATACACATACTAAATCTCTTATCTCATGGCTAAAGTAGTCGTACTGGGTGCCGGTATTTCAGGCCACACGGCAGTGATGGTACTCAGGAAAAAGCTGGGCAAAAAGCATGACGTCATCATGGTGAGTCCCAACAGCAACTATCAGTGGATACCCTCGAACATCTGGGTCGGCATCGGCCAGATGAAACCCAAACAGGTGATTTTTCCACTCGCTCCGGTTTACAAACGAAAAGGTGTAATTTTCAAACAAGCCCTCGCCAAAACCATTTGTCCTGAGGGCGATCAAAGTACAGGCCAGCCTTTCGTGGAAATCGAATATATTACCGAGGGTAAGAAAGGCGAAAAGGAAAAAGTGGAATACGATTATCTGATCAACGCTACAGGCCCGAAACTAAACTTTGCAGCCACCGAAGGTCTGGGACCTGATGGGCATACTGTTTCAGTTTGTACATACGGCCATGCTGACCATGCCTGGAAAAAGCTCCAGGAATCGCTGGATAAAATGGCCAATGGCGAAAAACAGCGGTTTGTGATCGGAACCGGCCACCCGCTGGCAACCTGCCAGGGCGCGGCGTTTGAGTATGCACTCAATGTGGCTTTCGAGATAAACAAACGGAAGCTCATGCACATGGCAGAAATCATCTGGATCACCAATGAATACGAGTTGGGAGATTTTGGAATGGGAGGCGCTTTCATCAAGAAAGGCGGTTATGTTACCTCCACAAAAATTTTTACCGAATCCATCATGGCCGAGTATGGCATCGACTGGATAAAACGCGCCGGCGTGAAAAAGGTGGAAGAAGGCGTAGTGCATTATGAAAACCTGGATGGCGAAGAAAAAACCATTGATTTCGATTTTGCCATGCTCATACCGGCCTTTGCAGGAGTTGGCATTAATGCAAAGAATAAAAAAGGCGAAGACATTTCCAAAGAACTATTTGCCTCAAACGGCCTGATGAAAGTGGATGCGGATTATACACCCAAAGATTTCAACGACTGGAGTGTGAACGACTGGCCTTCGACATACCAGAGCCCGGCTTACGAAAACATTTTTGCCTGCGGTATTGCATTTGCGCCGCCACATTCCATTTCCAAACCTTTCAAAAGCAAAAACGGAACAGCCATTTTCCCTACACCGCCGCGCACAGGCATGCCTTCCGGGGTAATGGGTAAAGTAGTGGCTACCAATGTGGCCAAATCAGTTTTGGCAGGAAAAACAATTGTTAAACACCGTGCTTCGATGGGTAAAATGGGAGCAGCATGTATTGTGTCCTCAGGATACGGCATCAGGGACGGCATGGCCGCAACCATGACGGTTTACCCGGTGGTTCCGGATTTCGAGAAATATCCTGAGTGGGGACGTGATTTGAGTTATACCGTTGGCGAGCCCGGACTGGCCGGCCACTGGATGAAACTCTTTATGCACTACATGTTTATGTACAAAGCACGCGCATTACCCGGATGGTCGCTTATCCCGGAGTAGAGATGAGGAGTTGGAAGTGATATGGGGATCAGAAGAATGAGTTTTAGGCGGTAAAAAGTTGGCAGTTCACAGTAGGCAGTAGGCAGAAGACAGCCAATTAATTTTAAGGGCTTTTAGAAAGCTGAATTTTTAAATTAAATCTGAAATTATATACCAACAAAATATTTAACCAATGATACGGAAACCTATTGCAAAAGGATACAAGGATGAGCATTATCCGCCCATGCCAACAAGGTCGCGGAAATTTTTAAGGAAATTCTGGCCCTACCAAATCATCCGGTTTTTTGTGCTCAACCTCAAGATCATGCGTATCGTTGTTGGCGGCCACTCCTGATGTGACCAACCACAAGTCAACAACCTCAACTGCCGCCGATTACATGCTGCCAGTGCACATGAACGGGTAAGGTGGTATCGGCAGCACTGATGCCTGGCGATGCTGATGTACCGGCTATATACCCTTCGTCTTTATTGACAGTAACCGAGTATTGATAAGCAATTTCTTTAAATGGCCTGGTGTTAAAACTGAGGTCAAATAAAACGGTATCCCCAACTTTGAAATTTCCGGATTCCATTTCCCATGGGTGATTTATGGAGGTCAGGATGTTTTTCCCGGAACCGGGTGAATAGTAAACCAGGATCAGGTCATCGTATTCTCCCGTCATGTTCAAAGTATAATTTACTGAATAATTTTCCTGTGGGGAAGGTCTTGGTGTTGGGTCATCATTTTTATCGCAACCTAATGTCAGGCTCAAGGTTATCATTATGGAGAGGAGAAAGTATAATCGGTTCATGGTGGCAATTTAAATTTAAAACTCAAATTTTAGCTGCTCATTCATATTAAACGTTTTGCGATGCAGCGGGGTGATGCCATACGCTGAAACCGCCTGTTTATGTACCTGCGTTGGATAGCCTTTGTTTATTCGTTACATCAATGAAAAATATATTGCTTTCTTAACATCAGGATTTGTCAGTTATTGTAAGTTTATTAGTTTTGTGTGCAA
>JAGYLT010000005.1 GCA_018400545.1 Bacteroidales bacterium | reverse complement strand
TGATGAGCAGACCGATACAATAAAGCCAGAGGTTAATATGGATTTTGCAGATGCATTCCCCAAACCCTGCGATACCATCTACCGGGGAGAAATATTCACGTTTAAAGCTGAATTTTCTGACAATGTTGAACTGGGTTCATTTATCCTGGAGTTGCATCACAATTTCGATCATCACACCCATGGCAGCCATGTGGAAACCTGCCCGGTGCATCCCGACAAGGATCCTGTGAATCCTTTTTATTTTAATCAAAATTATGAAATTCCTCCGGGCAGTTCAACTTACACAGCGGAAGTCGAAATTGAAATCCCTGCAGATGTGGATACCGGCGATTATCATTTTATGTTAAAAGTAACTGATCAGGAAGGCTGGCAGGGCTGGCAATCGGTGAGTGTGAAAATTGAGGATTAAATCATTCTTTTCTGAAAATTTTCGGTAAAAAGTTGTTTTGGATTTCCTTTTATCCAGCTGGATATTTACTGGGCTTTTTTAAGTATCCGTTTCTGGCGAATTAAGCTCAGCCAGGAATTCTGCAGGCGACTGTACTGAAAGTCCGATGTTATTGAAATCTTTTTGATTCCTGGTGATAATAATGTCAATTTCATTCAATTGTGCAGCACTAGCTTGCATTGCATCTTCAAAATCATCAAGATTCGAATCCAGGGATTTTATAACACTTTTTTTGTCTATGCCAATAATATCAACAACTGCTGTCAATCCCCGAATAAAATCGAGGGAATCTCTGTGCCCTTTTGATCTTCTTGAAACATAATAAATGTCAGTAATTGTCGTGGCAGTTACATTTCCAATAATGACTCCTTCATCAATCAAATCAAATATTTTGGATGCTTCCTTGAAAAACGGCTGGCGCTCCAGGGCAATATCAAGAATTACATTTGTATCAAAAAGTGCCTGGATCATTTGTACTTTTCAATCAGGTAATTATACTTTTCGTTATCCGGGTTTGTGTCTTTAAGAAAACCAGCCCATTTTTTCACAAACTCCTTTGCTTTATTTTGGGTTTGTTCAACAGATTCAACTTTTTTTAAAATAATGATTTCGACTTCTTTATTAAATAAAGCCGGGTTGTATGGTATCTGGATTACTCCGTCATGAGATATTTTGGTGGAAAATCTGTAAGTGTCCATAATAATTGTTTTTACAAAAATGCTGAATTTATCCCATTTTGATTATAACTTGCAAAGTTAACAAAACCGTAAAAGCTGTCAATAAAAAAAACAGGGCCCCGAAAGGCCCTGAAAAATGAAAAAACTATCCCCAAAAAAATGTAAAAATGATTATAACCAAAAGGTTATCAATTAATACATTATGCTTTAATGTTGGTTCTTTTTCTTCTCGCGTTTGCTTATTTTTTTAATCATATAAAGTTCATACATGGCATAGATATAGTGCCCCCAAACACCCGCCAGCAAAATGATAAGTGTGATGATCATCCAGAGCGGGGCAATGGGCGTCCAGAGTTCTCTCGAGGGCTGCTCGGCGGCAATAAGCCTTCTTTTTTTCGCCCAGTCAACTGTAGATATTCTTTCCACATTGCCAAAGTCCCAGTGATCGAGTATTCGTGCATGCACTTCAAGTTTCCCCTCCGGATCACCTATGATATGAGAGGGATATTCGGCAACTCCCTCTCCATTTTCTTCGAACCAGCCATCGGCAATTCTAAGGAAGCTGAACATTCGGGGAACATAAAAACCCACTTCATCATCTGCCAGTGGTATCAGTTCACCATCTTTATTGATAATCCTCCCGGAATATGCTATGTATTTTGATTGGTCTTCCTCAACAAATTTAAGATCGATGATTACATCCTTAAACATCAGTTCGGTTTCTGCCGGCTCGAAATCTCCAGTGCCCTCAAAAACTGCATTTATCGTTATATAATTCTCATCGTCTTTTGGGAGCTCAGACCCTGGATCCAGCGTTAGAACAGCCTTTCCGGCCTTACCGGCTTCAGCCTGACCTATATTCACAGGCTCGCCGTCGGACATTACGAAAAATATAAAATTCAAACCCGTGGCAGGAATCTCGCCCTCGTTGTTCTCGCTAGTGGCTTTTACGATAAGATCGCGTGAAAGGTCATCGTATTTCCAGGTTGTGAGTTCGGCATAAACCGGAGCTTGTGCCGCAAGGTTCTGAAAAATACCCACTGCAATAATTGCTAAAAATACCCTGAATGTATGTATGAAATATCTCTTGGTTTTCATAGATCGATCATATTTATGATTTATCATTTTCCAATGTTATTGTGCTGTTTGAACCTGATTTTTGGGTGACGAAAGCTGGAGTATTGGAATAAATCTTGAGAAGATGGTAAACAGCAGCGCAAAGGCAGCTATCCCTGCAAACGTGAGCCCCCATTCTACCCAGGTTCCGGAGTAGTGTATCCAGTCCGGACGTGAATCCTGTATTGGCAAATAGGGCGATTCGAGTGTTGGCACCACAATCAGGTAGCGGTTTATCCAGAGTGCGGCGATCACCACAACCGCGGTAATGGTGATGTAGTTTATCTTTCTGAGATACGGGATGCCCACCACAATCAGTGGCAGCAAAACGCCCACATAGTTAGAAAAAACAAACAGCCAGTAGTACCTGTCGAATAATATCTGGATAAGTTGTTCATCGTTTTTTTCGGATCCGTACCATTTTGTAAGGTATTCGCTAAAGGTGAAATACCCAAAAAACGCTGCAAGCACCAGCATGATCACGCCCACATTCACAAAATGCTTTTTGGTGATATAGTGCTCCAGATGAAACACTTTCCGGTAAACCCACATCAGTACGATCAGAACTCCTGTACCAGAATATACGGCGGCAATCACAAAGTAGGGGCCGAATATGGTACTGTGCCATCCGGGCTGGAGCGTAACACTAAAGATCCATGCAAGTACAGAGTATACGATGATAGCAATGGCCATTACCATAGCTGCCATGATATCGCTTGCGCGATTCAGCCTTTTTTGCTGTTCCGGGTGTCCGTTGTAGCCAAGCGCAAGGATTTTATAAAGTTTTTTACGCCATTTGGACATTTTAATATTTTCGAAATCTCGGATACGGGCGATATCCCTGAGTACGGAAAGATACAAATAGAGGAGGCAGCCGATAATATCGGTGGAGATTGCGATAACGTCCCATGTAATGGGTGACTGAATTCTGCCAAAAAGAACCAGGTAATGCAATTTATCCAGCCGGCCGATGCAAAGCAGAATATAAATCGGACCGATGAGCAGCGATATGATCGTGATGAATTCTGCAATGCGAATAACCGGTTTTCGCCATGATGTTTTAAAAAGGTGAAGACCACCGGAAATCAGCGCACCGGCATAACTCACACCCATGAAAAAGATGAAGTTCACGATGTAAATTCCCCAAACCACATTATCGCGCATGCCGGTTATAATGTGCCCGTGCCGGATTTGCATAACAAGTGCGTAAATCCCAAATAAGATAACCAGTATCAGAAAGCCCATCCAAAGCCATGTTTTTACCCCGGGTCGCTCTATCTGATGCTTAAATTCTTCAAGCGTTGTATTATAGTTTTTCATCCCTGTTTCCATGATCAGAAATATTTTTTTGGTAGTATGGTGTGTCTTTATATCTTTCTTTTACATCTTCTTCCAGGCCTTCGAAACCACGTTCAATATCGAATTGCCGGTTTACCGGTGGCAGGTAATACACACTTGGCCGTGTGCCCAGATTTTCCAGGTAGCGATAACCACCCCGGTCTTTAATAAGCTGGCTAAAAAGCACTGTTTCTGCGCCATTCGTCACTGTATCTTCATCTATATCGCCGAAGTATATCACGCCCATCGGGCAGGCTTCTACACAATATGGTAGTTTCTTTTCAGCAACCCTATCGGCACAGAAAACACATTTCGATACGGTGCCTTCTTTGCCGGGTGTTGTTGTTTCAGGATCGTACTGGATGGGTTTTTCGTATTTATCGTGATGATCCCAGGCAAAGGACCTTGCAGAATAAGGACATCCGGTCATACAGAATTTACATCCGATACAGCGCTCCTGATCCACAAGCACAATCCCGTCTGATCTCTTATAGGTTGCTCCAACCGGACATACGCTAACACAAAGCGGATTGTCGCAGTGGAAGCAAGGCCTTGGAAACCAGTAAGGTGCGGTTTTTTCGGAATCCTGTAAAAGATACACCCTGATATACTCAATACTTTTCGGAAGATGATGCCCTTCCTGGCAGGCCTCGGTACATTTCCGGGCATTTGCGCATTTGGCCAGGTCGATCACCATTACGAACTTTCTACCCGGAACACCTTCCCTGGCTTCCGCCCTGAGCTGTTTTTCCGTTTTAACATGTGCTTTGTCCACCTCAACCACTTTCCCATCGGTGGTTAATACCTTTATTTTTTCGCCGCTTTCGGGTTCACTGCTGCACGACGAGATAAAAGCACTGCCTGCAATGGCAGCAGAACCCGCGAGAATTCCCTTCCTCAGGAAACTTCTCCTTGAATTGCTATCGTCTTTTGATCGACTCATGATTTCTGTATTTTGTTGCTACCTGGTAATCCACTGATCGCTCAATGAAAAATGGATAACCGACACATAAGATACTTTCTGCAATGGGTTAAATTTCCTTTCTTTACTTATAGGGTAGGGCTTTGGTGTGTTTTTATTAAATATACCCTCCGTATAATATACAAATTGTTTTTTAACTTCGGGAATGATTTTCCTGATTTTCATTCTGTAATATTTCCCGTTTCCCGTTTTCCAGTTTCCTATGATAAACATCGCATAACTTAAGGTTAGGAGGTTAACAGCAATATTATGCATTGAGACCGCAATATCGAAACGTATAAAAGGATATTGCGGGTTTGAGTATTGCATGCTGATACCAGACAGAAGCAATAAAATGCACAATACCGCATTGATCCAGTGCCAAAGCCTGACCCATACAGGATATAGATATATCATTTCCTTTGACATAGTAAATTTAGTTTTTGATGATTCTTTTAAAGCGTGAATAATGATTGCAGGCAAAACCAACCCAAAAACGATGATGCTGACATTGTTAAGGAGCGGGCTGCGATTTGCACCAATAACATAGGCTTCGTTAAGTATGGCAGCATTAACAAATCCCAGTTTGCCTCTCTGTTCGAGGGCCTGATATTTATAAAGCGATGCCATTAGCAACGAATTCGTGGAATTACACTCCACGCATTTTTTCACGGCCTTTTCCCTGGGCAGCACCAGGTGGGTTGCCAGGAGGCTGTTGTTGATCTCGGCATGGCACTCGATGCATCTTACATTGGCAAAGTGCATGCTTTGGTTTGGAAGCCAGTAATGTGTGTTCAGGATGTTGGGGTTTTCTTTATCGGTTACCAGTTGGTACATGTTAAGATCGGCATTACGCTCCGGGAAGATACCATTGTCGCAGGCTACAATGTTTATTACACTTTTATTGGTACGTGCACTGATACGGTAAGTATGTGGATCGAGACACATCCAGCAGCTAAAGGTTTCATCGTGACGTTTGGCATGCACGCTTTTATTATATTCATTCTCAATTTCATCGAAATTGTATTGTGCATAATTTTCATCCCCGCCATGACAGTCCATGCAAGTATAACTGGGTTCCATTCTCAATAAATCATCGTGGGGGAATGTTTCATAATCGGCTGATTGGCAGTCGGTACAATAAAATGTTTTGTGATTCGACACATAGAATTCTGCAGAATCAATTACGTAGTAAGGGTTCATTTTTTCGCTGACATTACGTTCAATCCAGTCGTTGTAATAATAGTAAAAATCCTGACCGTGGCATTTCAGGCATGTTTCGTTTGCAAGCACATTTTCGGGTATCGTATCAGTATTTTCCTGGCCAAATGTCATCATTGCGGTCAGGCCGAAGCTGATCAGAAATACGAGTAGTATGGATAGTTTGATTTTCATTTTTTGGAAATGTTTAGAAATGATAAGCCCGTTCATACTCCTCTCATCATTGTTCGGGGTCTGTTTGGTTTTTAATCTCATTTTAACATCCCGGCAGGTGCCTGATTGTTTCGAATAAAACAATCATTTCGTTGGCGTCATATTAAAATTATTGTTAGCATGAATCATGCAAACTATAGAAAAATACCCTGTAGGATTATGCTACTATTATTTTCTAAATGGTTCTCCTACCAGGGTATTTTTCAGATCAGTTATTTGAAAAATAAATCAGCAGAAGAAAACCGCCGTTATTTTTTCATTGATCTCATATAGTTAATTACTGCCCAGCGATCTTCCTCTTCAGGAATCTTCTTTTCAAAGTTAGGCATTTCATCACGGCCTATGAAAGACTTGTAATACAATACGCCATCTGATTGTAACTGAAATTCTTCTGAAGTGAAATCACCGCACCGGGTTTCAAGCTGTTTTGCTTTGGGACCGTCGCACTCACCCCGGTTTCCATGGCATGATTTACAATGCTTGGAATAGAGTATTTTTCCAACACGGTCGAGGCTTTTATCTCCCGCATAAGGATTTTCCATTTTCTCATATTTCGAAGGAATATCCCATGGTTCGGGCTTCTTTTGTTCCTGGGGAACCATGAACGACATGAGCATAAATATTCCTGCTACAAGTGCTGTCAGCATTACTAAACTAGATTTTTTCATTTTTAAAGTGATTTAAGTTAAACAATAGATATTATTTAATTTGGGTTTCCTGTTAAAATCCCCATAATCGGGTAATGGTAAAACCGATCATCAGGTCGGAAAAACCATTGCTCAGATCAAAATTATTATATAGATATGCATCCTGTGGCAAAATACTATTCGACGAAGTTACATAAATTTGAAATGCATGCGTACTCGTGGATACTTCATAGCCAATACCAAAATTCGGCTTGGCTGCATCAAATTCGCTTTGCTCCGAAATGGACTCGATCTTAAGAGGATGGTCATACTGCAAAAGTATGGATGACTGGGGAGAGAAATTGATCCGCCCATTAAATCCAACTCCGATCACATCGTGATTCATATCGTCAGCTACCGAATTGTAGTGCGTGAATGATGTATGCGCCTGCAGCGAAAGCCAGTAGCTAATTTTACGGCCAACGATCAGCTGGCTGAAATAGGAAAAGCGGTTCGTAAACTTGTATTCCGTTCCGAACACATCATCCTTCCGGCCGTCTATGGCCATGTTGGCGTACAATGTAACGAAAACCGGGATGGTGTTTTCCCTGGTTTGCTCCAGCGCAACATACTTAATGTTAAAATCGCTGTACATGTTTTTCAGGGTAAGGCCGTAACCTACCGATAAATTATCCAGAATAGTGTAGTTAAAACCATTCCTGATATTCGCCCCTGGTGCATAAAGTCCAAAAAGGTCTGAGGTGCCGTTGTCCATGGTTCCAAACCGGTGCTGAATCACCCATTCGAGGGTATTTTTTACCGGCAAGGTACTGGTTTGGTTATCGATGAGATGCCCACTGGCAAACGAAAATCTTACGGGCTTGTCTGCCGGTTCTGCTTCATCCTGTGCAACAAGATGCAAACAGCTCATTGTAAGTATTAAAATTCCTGCTATAATCTTTTTCATCATAATCAAGTTTTTAGTTATTCAGCTTAGTTATCCATTGCCCCCTGTGTGATCCATTGCAAGATGATGTCGGCTTCGGTTTCATTGGAATATTTATAATTGTGTTCACCGGTAGTTGGATGCGGGAAAGTATAAATCCTGCTGGATGCCGGATCAGCAGTATTGTAAATGCCCAATGATGTCAGGCTGCTGTATGCTTCGGATGTGGTGAGGTGAAGTTGCGAAACTCCGCCCGGCTTGTGGCAGTTTGTGCAGTTGTTGTTATCCCAGATCGGGACAACTTCAGCAGCAAAACTTATGGTATCCGTAGGTTCGGGTGGTGGTGGAGCAGGTTCGGGCTGAATAAATTCATATTCACAGGAAGCCAGCATGGCAATAATCGTTGCCATAGCTGCAAGCTGGATTAGTCTTTTTATGCTCATAAAATTCAAATTTTGGGTGACAGTTATGTGATCAACCAAAAAGGTTTCAATAGAGTATTTTCTAAGAAACCCCTTTTTTGGTAATCAAATATTTTAGTCTAATACATTGATCGAGTTGGTTACGAGCTGTTTGATGTATCCGGGATTGTGAACACCATTGCTGCGGTCGTCAACCAGACCGGCATAGTTGTAAAATGCCTGAACCTGAACCAACGGATAGGTACCCGGTATCGGGTGACCTTCTTCGTCTATTATGCCAAGTGCCAACAGCTCATCTTTCAGTTGTTCCATCAAATCTTCGATCTCGGTTTGCACGCCGTTTATATCGAGGGTTGTGGCACCTTCGTGACAGGGTGTGCAGGAAGCAACCGGAACTTTCCAGGTGTGTCCGCCTTCTTCATCGGCATATTCATGCATGTGGCAACCTGTACAACCGGCCTGGGTGTGGGTTGAGCTTCCAGGTTCCGGATAGCCAACACCAATTTCAGCGCCGCCGATGCCCTGCAGGAATGTTCCCTGTGTACCGTGGTGCGGACCATAGTGGGTGCTGGTAATGGTGAACATTCCACTTCCGTCATCCTCTGGTTCTGCCCTCCTTGGCTGGTGGCAATTCAAACAGAGGTTTGAATTGTTGCCGAAGTCGAGGTTAACAGGAGGTTCACTTCCGCGATACATCAGCAAATCAACCGGTCCGTTTTCGCGAACGGCGTAATCGGGTCCGTCGTTTTCGAAGTCCAGTGTCTGGTGGAAACTGTGACAGGTGGAACACTGAATGTGGGTTGGAATTGGAATATCATTTGCGGTCGTATCCAGTCCGGTGTGTTGCGTTTCACGGAATCCCTCATCGGAGTGGCACATGGCGCAATCGTTACGGCTACCGGCATAGCCAACATACAAACCTGCCGAGTGACCCGACATGGCATACTGCTCTTCGATCTGATTCATGTATTCAATGGTGTGACACTGGATACATGAGGCATTTCCGTCAACGCCATCGGTTCCGTCTTCACCTGCAGGGCCTTGCGGGCCTGCCGGTCCTTCTTTTGTACATCCTGCTGCTACTGCCAGCGCCAGGATCATCAACATAAAAACGTGTGCTAAACTAATCTTTCTCATAAGTCTGCGATTTAAGTATAAAATGAAGTATTTGATTCGATTGTCAAAAGTACTGTTATGCCGTTAACACATCGAAAAATCTACATCTGTATATTACATGGATTTCCTAATTATTTATCACTGCTTTTACGAATCCATGTCAATAATTACTTGATTTTAATGTTTCATGTTTTTTTAATATGCTTATTTTTGCTGACTTACGATTAAAGAAACTACTTTTTTAAATGATACAATTTCAAAAATCATCAAACTGTAATAACTGCAGCGATTGTAATAAGCGATCGCCGTTATTTAGTTTACTGACTGCCGAACAACTGGAAAGGCTGAACCAGGAGCGGTTTGAGGCATCATACCGCAAGGGGGAAATGATTTTTAAACAGGGTTCAGCTGCTACACATATTTTAATGCTTACCAGCGGACTTGCAAAAATATTCCTGGAAGGGCAAAACGACCGCGGACTTATTCTAAAACTTGTAAAACCCGTTCAGATGTTTGGGGGACCCGGCATATTTCTCGATGGCAGAAACTATTATTCTGCCACTGCCCTCGAAAATTGCACCATATGTTTTATTACCCGGCAGCGATTCAGGGAAGCCATCCGCTCGAATCCGGATTTTGCTGAAAAATACATCGAGCATATTAATCGTAATGCTATTTACAGCTTTAATAAGTTTTCAGATCTGACCCAGAAACAAATGCCGGGTCGCGTGGCGGATGCTTTGTTATACCTCAGCAAAGATATTTATGGTTCAACCGAGTTTGGTATGCCATTAACCCGGCAGGACCTGGCAGATATGACCAACCTTTCGAAGGAAAGTGTAATCAGGATTTTGAAAGAGTTTAAAACGGAAAAAGTCATTGAAATGGATGGCGATCGTGTTCACATCCCTGATATCAGAGTGTTGGAAAAAATCAGCCTGGTGGGTTAAATTTTTCTTTTTGGCAAAATAAAAGCCCACAGCAAAGGTGGGCTTTTTGTAATATCTTGATCAACGGAATTATTTTACCAGTACCTTTTGTATTTGCTGTCCTTTTTCATGTCTGATGTTTAAAATATAGATTCCTGATTTAATCTGGTGATTTCCAAATGTAAGTGATGAACCTTTTTGCGCCCCCGAATAGTTTTGTTTTAGCATGATTTGTCCGGATGCGTCAAAAAGTGAAATGGTGCAGTTTTCCCAATCTTCAGCAATATTAATATTAAATATGCCATCTCCCGGATTTGGAAAAACGGAAATTGCATCTTCCGTTTCCGGATCAGAAATTCCCACAGTGTTGATTACAATTTCTTCGATGTACATGTCATCATCGCACAATACAGGTATTGCGATAAGGCTGACGTTGTAGGTGCCATCCTCTTCAAAAGTATGCACAGGGTTTTCTTCGTTGGTGGTATTTCCATCGCCAAAGTTCCATGAATAGGCATCAGCATTTTCTGAAGTATTGATGAAAGTAATGGTTCTGTTTTGCTGTGTCCAGGTAAAACCGGCCACGGCATCCGGTTGCACCGTAATGTAGTCGGTTTTGGTTTGGGTGATGCCCTGGTCGATGGTTAGCGAAACGGTTTTGCTACCCGCTGTTGAATAAACCACTTCGTGAGGGCCTTGCGCATTGGCAGTAGCCGGATCGGCACCTTCACCAAAATCCCAGTCCCAGGTGGTTGCACCAGTTGAATTATCCGTAAAAATCACTGTGTCTTCCAAACAGGTTTCTTCCACATCGGCGGTGAAATCGGCAACCAAAACTAATTCTGGTTCCCAGGTGAGTTGCATATCTTTAAAATAATCTTCATCGGGAGGTGTGATGTTAAAACCTTCCGGGACTTTTTCGAAAGCGATGTTGAAGAGCGGGCCCTGTGCATGCTTTTCGGTATATTCGATCCACATCACATATTCTCCGTCTTCAACCACATTTCCGTCCAGATCTGTACAATCCCATTCAACGGTGTGAGAAGTATGGTTGAATATTGTCGGGCCGGTGATGGCGTCTGTTACATTGTAATTGGAAGCCGCTTTCCAGGTGTACAGATATTGTATCCGCTGATTGGCCATGGCCTTGCGGGTTTTTACAAATTCGCCGGCGTGTTCAACCCAAATAGCAAGCACATGCCTGGGGGCATACGAGCCTCCCTCACTTTCGGTGGTAACGGAAAAGGTAACGGTGCCGGGTGTGTTTTCGCGGGTTTGTTGCTTTTCTTTATCCGTAAATGAGCTAAAAAGCAGAGTAGTTGAGGTAATCAAGAAGATCGACAGTAAGGGTAGTGTAATTTTTTTCATGTTATTGGATTTAAAATAAGCGCGAATTAAAAGGTTTTTTTCAAACTTACATAATTAAATATGTATTTATGTTCGTGATGAGCTTTTCGCAATCCTGTCAAAAAAAAAAACGGCACTACTGCAAATTTTGTGGAAGGTCCTACAGAAAAACACACAAAAAGTCGGCAGTCCACAGTTGGCAGTCCGCAGTCGCTGAGGCTTTTTGAAGAAATCTTTAATAAAAACTTAATAAATTTTTATGCTATCTATTTACCGCAATTACTGCCTACTGGATACTGCAGACTGCCAACTATTTAAAAACATACAATAACCAGCAATGAGAATGTTACCCACAAAAATGGTAGTAGAACCTTTTTTTTTTGACATAGTCACTTTTAGTTGACCATGAAATCTCAACCGATTGTACAATTGCTTAAAAAAACAGCAATTGAATCGTTAGCTATTTTTAAGGTACCTGCTTTCAAATGTAATGGGAAGTCTGCCAAAGCGTTAATAGCAGGGTTACAAATCATATGAAATATTTTTAAATTTCAACATCCAAATTTGATACTTTTGAGCCGAATGGTCAAATTTATTTTTTAAAATGGTTTCTTAGCTTTGCATATCTAAATTCTGAATCTTGAGGATAACATTCATCGCAATACTTGGCATTCTGATGTGGCCGGCATCGTTGATTTCGCAGGAATTCAATTACTGGCTCAACAGCGTTGGCTCCAGGTCGAACATGCTTGCCGGTGCCGTTACCGCCGGTGTGCGCGATAACAGTGCTATTTTTTACAATCCGGCCGGCCTTGCTTTTATTGAAAACTCCAGCCTCTCGGTGAGCAGCGACGGGTATTACCTCGGCATTTTCAACGGAAAAGACATCGTGGGAAAGGACATGGACCTGCAATCCACCAATGTTGACGGCATGCCGCAAATTGTATCGTTTATTCAAAAAGTACCCAACCTGCCCATCAGTTTAACGCTAGCCTTCATGAACCGGCATTACAGTAATATCCGAACCAGTTATCGTACCAGCTACGAAACCGACCTGTATCCCGAAATTTCCGGCAGCGAATATTATGTGGGCAGTTTTAGCTACTACAACAAAATCAGGGAAGATTGGGCCGGTATGGGATACGGAAAAGAGATCAGGGAAGGTTTCGGGTTGGGTATCTCGCTGTTTGGCACCTTCAGAACGCAGAATTACTATTTGAGTGAAAACGCCGATGTTTACGCGCCAAATGAGGTGGATAGCCTTCCGGCAATCTACGGCAGCACACGTTTCACGGATGAGATTAGATCGACGGCTTTCGGGCTGCTTATAATTGTCGGCGCAACACTGGAAACCCCTTTTGCCAGGTTTGGCCTGAACATCACCACACCGAGGATAAATCTCGGTTTTATTTCCAAAAGCGACCTGAAACGTGACATCGTAAAAGTCGTGCCAGAACAGGAAGGTGATCCGCTTAAACTTTCGGTTTGGCAATTAAAAGTACCCACCAGATACCGCTCACCGTTTTCAATCGACCTGGGTGCCGATACGGATATTTCGGAAGAAATAAAACTGCATACGAAAATCTCGTTTTTTGCACCCATTAAAAAATACAGAATTCTCGAGAAACTGGAACCTGACGGAGAATTTCAGTTGATTACTCCCGGACAATACGAAGGCTTTGGCAATATGTTTCTGGCCAGTAAACCTGTGCTGAATGCCGCTGTGGCGCTTCAAAAAAATGTGCTTAAGAATTTTGAAGGCATCATCGGTTTCCGCACCGACTTTAATCATCTGGACGAATCGGAACTGAATCCTGACACAGAATTTGTGCCGGGAAAAATCTACAACAACCTGTATCATATTTCCGGCGGGGTGATCTGGAAGACCGAAAAATATGATTTGAGCCTCGGAGCGAGCTTCACCTTTGGAAGCAGAAAAAATGCCAGGCAGCTTATCAATTTAAGTGACCCGACCATTGAGCATAGCCTTTTCGGGGAGCGGGAATATATTGCCAATCCAATCTACAGCCAGATTGGGGCATTTCTTGGATTTACTTATTTCTTCCCAAGAATTTAGAACCCCGGTGTTTGGTGAGCCTGATGTGGCTTTGCACTTCCCCCTCGTAACGTTCGATTTTCCAGTTCCCCTCAAAATCTTCAGTAAGCGCCGACATGGTCTCTAACCAATCGCCTGAATTCAGGTAATGAATACCATCCAACATTTTATCCGCCGGTGTGTGGATGTGCCCGCAAATGATGCCATCGTATTCCATATTCTTTGCCAGGGCTATGGCCTTTTCCTCGAAATTTCCCACCACATTGGCGGCCATTTTCACTTTACGTTTAATCTCCTGCGAAACGGATTTGTAAGGCAAACCCTTTTTTAGCCTTCGGCGGTTATAGAATCGGTTGTAGGCCAGTAGGATGTTGTATCCTGATGCCCCGAATTTGGAAAGCCAAACCAGGCTTTTGGTTACCGCGTCGAACACATCACCGTGAATCACAAGGTATTTTTTACCGCCAGATATGATGGTGCAGTCATTCAGCACCCTGAAATTGGCAAAGCCGAATGGCGCAATATTTTCCAGAAAATCATCATGGTTTCCTTTCAGGTAGATGATTTTGGTGTGCACGGAAATCCTGATGAGGTATTTCCAGAAACGTGTATATTTTTTCTTCCATTTTCCGCTTCTGCGCAGCCGCCATCCATCGATGATATCCCCATTCAGGATCAGGGTTTTTGTAGGCCTTTCCGATAGGTATGATATCAGTTCCTTTACCTTGGCATCCTTCATACCCAGGTGTACGTCAGACACAATAATGGTTCTATATTTAAAATCTATGAATTGCATGATGACGAGGGTGAAAAAAAAAGACATTAAATTACATCAACAAACAACGGCTCCGAAGCGCGTTTATGCGGAAAGCCTGAGCATTTTGGCCAGATCCTCCGGTTTGAAAGGCTTGCTGATATAGTCGTTCATGCCCTCGCCAATGAGCCGCTCACGTTCGCCTTTTAAAGCACTTGCCGTCATGGCAATAATCTGAATGGGGGTATCCACGGATTTTTCCTTTTCGAATTCCCGGATTTTGTGGGTGGCTTCAACGCCGTCCATAACCGGCATCAGCACATCCATCAGGATCAGATCGTAGGAATTCTGCTTATACTTTTCCACAGCAATTTTCCCGTTTTCAGCCAGATCGACCTTGTGGCCGAGTTTTTTCAGGTTAAACAAGGCCACCTTCTGGTTGATCAGGTTGTCTTCGACCAACAGAATTTTCAGGGCTTTATCGCCGCGGGTTTCGGCTTTTATTGTTTTTTGAATTTCTCTTTCCGATCCCTCACTGATCTCAAATTCTGCGGTAAACCAAAATTTCGAACCTTTGTTGATCTCGCTTTCTACACCAATTTCTCCGTTCATCATTTTGGAGAGGTTTTTCGAAATGGCAAGTCCCAGTCCGGTGCCTCCGAACTTTCTCGAAATGGAGCTCTCGGTTTGCGAAAATGCCTTGAAAAGTTTTTTCTTTCCTTCTTCAGAAATCCCGATACCGGTATCGATAACCCGGAACATCAGCTTGGTTGCATTTTTCTGCGTGGAGATGGTCTGATCTTTATCAAGCACATCAACCTTTAAAGTTACGCTTCCCGACAATGTAAATTTGATGGCATTATTCAGAAGGTTGATAATGATTTGCTTCAGGCGAAGCGGGTCGCCTTTCAGGAACCGGGGCACTTTATCGCTGATCTCGGTGCGCATGCAAAGGCGCTTTTCCCTGGCTTTTAGCTGCAGCAATTTTACGATATCCTCAAGTTCCTTTATCAAATCGAAAGTGATAATTTCCAGTTCAACCTGTCCCGATTCAATTTTTGAAAAATCCAGAATATCATTGATGATGGCCAGGAGGTTGTTGCCTGAAATGTTGATGATATCGAGGTAATCCTTTTGCTCTTTTGAAAGCTCGGTATCCCGCAGGATATTGGTCATGCCGATGATGCCATTGAGCGGTGTGCGGATTTCGTGCGACATGCTGGCCAGGAAAAGCGATTTGGTATGCGTGGCTGCCTCGGCTTTATCCTTGGCAATTTTAAGTTCGGCATTGAAGCGTTCCAGTTGGCGTTTCTGGGTATAGAGATCAAGAAAAACCTTGACTTTACCACGTAAAATATCCTGATTGATGGGTTTCGATATCAGATCAACAGCGCCGGTTTCTATGCCTTTCACCACATAAAAATCATCCTTATAAATAGCCGAAACAAAAATCACTGGCAGGTACCTCGTTTTCTCCTCCTGCCTCAGGAATTCCACCGTTTCATAGCCATCCATTTCAGGCATTTGGATATCGATGATGGCCAGCGCAAAGTCGTGGAGAAATGTATTGACCAGCGCCTCGTTGCCCGACAATGCCCTTACAAACTCAAGATTGAAATCCTGAAGGATTCGTTCGAGGGCCACAAGGTTTTCCTTTTTGTCGTCAACTATGAGTATTTTGGGTTTATCATTTACTCTCATGTCGTTTACCTCCGACTATTTGTTTAAATTAAAAACGCTATTTCGCCGTATTGGTTTTAAAATGATTCACCAGTTCCTGCCTGAGTTCCTCTGTTTTAAAAGGTTTGCAGATGTAACCATCCATCCCCTGGGCAATCAGCCTTTCGCGGTCGCCTTTCAGCGCGTTGGCGGTCATGGCAATAACTGGAATACCTTTCTTGATGGCCTGATCTCCCTGAATGGATTTGATTTGTTTCGTGGCTTCAATACCATCCATCACCGGCATCATAATATCCATCAGCACCACATCGTAAAGATTGTCCCTGAACATGTCAACCGCTTCCTTGCCGTTTTCAGCCACATCCACTTTGTGGCCCATTTTGTTGAGGTTAACTGTGGCTACCCGCTGGTTGATAAGGTTATCCTCGGCAAGCAGAATGCGAAGTTTTCTGAGTTTTTCTTCATCTATTGACTTTTTCCTGCCTGATCCCGCTTCAACCGATTTTTTGGTTCCGATCTCAAAAACCACGGTGAACCAAAAAGTAGATCCTTTGCCAATTTTACTGATCACTCCGATATCGCCGCCCATCATTTTGGCCAGGTTTTTAGATATGGACAGCCCGAGCCCCGAACCGCCATGCTTCCGGGAGATGGAGGCATCAGCCTGTGAAAACTCCTTGAAAAGCTTTTTCTGGGCTTTTTCAGAAATGCCGGTGCCGGTATCGATAATTTTGAACATAATCTTAGCCTGCTTGCTGTCTTTTTTCATCAGCGAAACATCGAGTGATACGGAACCTTTTTCGGTGAATTTAATGGCGTTATTCACCAGGTTGATGATGATTTGCTTGAGCCTGAGCGGGTCGCCCTTTACATACTGTGGAATATCATCTGCAACTTTAAAAATCAGTTTGAGATTTTTTTCAGAGGCTTTCAGGTTCATCAACTTGTAAATTTCATCCAGCCGCACATTCAGGTCAAAATCTATTTCTTCGAGCTCTATCTGGCCGGACTCGATTTTGGAGAAGTCCAGGATATCGTTGATGATGCCCAACAGGCTGTTCCCGGATGCCGTAATGAGATCGACATACTCCTGCTGCTTACCGGCCAGTTTGGTTTCGCTCAGGATTTGGGTCATACCCAGAATACCATTAAGCGGTGTTCGTATCTCATGGCTCATATTGGCCAGAAATGTTGATTTGTGCTTATCGGCGGCAATGGCCTTTGCTTTGGCCTCTTCGGCGATCAGGTAAGCTTTTTTGCGTTCCCCTACTTCTTCTTCCAGCTTTTTGTTGATTTTTTTAAGCTCCTGTGTTCTTTTTTTTACCAGCATTTCAAGCTGGGTCTGGTGGATGTAAAGGTCCAGAAAAACCTTCACTTTACCACGCAGGATGACTGGCACGATGGGCTTTGGAATAAAATCGACAGCCCCGGTTTCGATGCCTTTCACGATGTGAAAATCTTCGGTGTAGATGGCTGAAACAAAAATGACGGGCAGCAATTTGGTTTTTTCCTCCTGCCGCATCAGTTCCACCGTTTCGTAGCCATCCATTTCAGGCATCTGGATATCGACGATAGCCAGGGCAAAGTCGTACATCAAAGTCATGACCAGCGCCTCGTTTCCGGAGGTTGCCCTGATAAAATCCACGTCGAAATTATTCAACACTTTTTCGAGTGCGATCAGGTTTTCCGGTTTGTCATCCACTATGAGGATTTTAGGTTTCACGATGGTGCGTTTGATTTATTGCTATTCGTTATTGAGTTATTCGTTAATTGTGCCGAAGTATGTCCTGATTCTTGAATTGAGTGATTCGATGCCTGACTTTGCCTGGCATTATTGAGTTATTGGATGTTTCGCAAATTCCATCCCGAAAGCTTTCGGGTTAATTCCTTCGGCTATCAGATTATTTCCGTACAACGGAGTGACTTAACATCATGACAGCCCAATCCCAGCACTCCAACACCCCATCACCCCATTACTCCAAAACTCACTCTCCTGCTCACAGCTCAACTCGCATCTCTCAACTACTTATAAAGCCACACCCGCATCAGCGAAAGCAGTTTTTCCACATTTACCGGTTTCGACATGTAGTCGTTTGCACCGGCCTCGATGCATTTCTGGCGGTCTTCCTTCATGGCCTTGGCCGTCAGCGCGATCACGGGGAGCTTGTCGTATTTCTTTTCCTCCCTGATTTTTTTGGTTGTTTCATATCCGTCAAGCACAGGCATCATAATATCCATCAATACCAGGTCGATTCCATCCTGCTTCTCCAAAACTTCCAGTGCCATTTGTCCATTTACGGCTTTCACCACCTCCATTCCCTTTCCTTTCAGCACTTTAGACAAGGCAAAAACATTTCGCATGTCGTCATCCACCACCATGATCTTCTTTCCCTGGAATAATTTTTCCTTATCGTGAAGATTGGCAATGATCTTTTGCTTTTTATCGGGCAGATCATCCACCACGCGGTGCAGGAACAGGGCCGTTTCATCCAGCAATCTTTCTTCGGATTTTACACCTTTAATAATGATGGAGCTGGTATAATTCTGCAATTCGTCATTCTCTTCCTTGGTCAGTTCCTTTCCGGTGTAAACGATAATGGGCGGAATGCTGATTTGCTCATCTTCATCCAGTTTCCTGAGCAGTTCAAAACCGGTCATATCGGGAAGGCCCAGATCGAGCACCATGCAATCGAATTCACTGTTTTTGATGGCATCGTATGCTTTTTCGCCCGAATCCACTTCTGTGATATTCACATCCTCTTCACCTATCACCACCCGAATGCTTTTGCGCATCGACTCGTCATCCTCCACAATCAGGAGGTCTTTCATTTTTCGATCGATGAAATGTTCAATCTTACCAAATGCGTCCCTCAAATCATCCGGCTTTGCTGGTTTGTTGAGAAATCCGATGGCGCCTTTCTGAAAAATATCGATTGTTTCTTCGTAAGCCGACATCACGTGCACCGGAATATGGCGGGTTTTAGAATTGTCTTTGAGTTTTTCAAGCACAGCATAGCCGTCAATTCCCGGTAATTTAATATCCAGGATTATTGCATCGGGGATGTACTGTTCTGCAAGTTTAAGTCCCTGTTCTCCGGTGGTGCTGGCCAGGCATTTAAAACCTTTTTGCCTCGCCTGATTGATGAGCGTTTGCACAAACGACGGATCGTCTTCAATGATGAGGATCACCTTGTCGTCTTTAACAATGCTATCACGGTCGTCAGGAATTGTTCGCGCATGCTCGGCCGAAGGCACAACCTTCGGGTTGGTTTTGAAAACTTCAGCGGGTTTTGCTGCCCCTTCTTTAACCGGTGCAGGGCTTGCCACCAGTTGATCTTCCTGGTTTGAGCCCGTTTCTTTCCTTCGCCCCGAAGGCCTCCGGGGCACCGCTTCCTCAAGGGGTTCGGGTTCCTTCTTAAGTGGGATGTAAAGTGTAAAAGTCGAACCTTTTCCCACCTCACTTCTCAGCAGGATTTCCCCGCCGAGCAGTTTTGCCAGTTCGCGCGAAATAGAAAGACCAAGTCCGGTACCTCCGTATTTTCTGCTGGTACCGCCATCGGCCTGCTGGAAAGCCTCCCAGATCGCAATTTGTTTGTCTTTGGGAATTCCGATGCCGCTGTCGATCACCGAGATGGCGATGGTGGATTCCACATCCAGGCCACTGCGGGAAAGGTCAACGCCCGGCGCCGGCCAATGGAAATGAATGCGTACTCCGCCTTCTTCAGTAAACTTTACAGCGTTGGAAATCAGGTTTTTCAATATTTGTTCCAGCCTGAGTTTATCCGTTCCAATGGTTTCCGGGAGATTGCTGTCGATATCAACGTCCAGCTTAAGCTGCTTTTGATGCACCACGGGCCCAAACTGCCTTGTGATGGAATCCTTAATTTCTTCGAGCGGCACCGCTTCAAGGTTGAGCGCCATTTTGCCGGATTCGATTTTGGAAAGATCAAGGATTTCGTTGATCAGCGAAAGCAGGTCATTTCCGCTTTTGTATATGATTTCTGCTGACTCGATCTGCTCATCATTCAGGTTGGCCGTCTTATTATCCGCAAGGTCGCGCGAAAGGATCAGCAGGCTGTTGAGCGGCGTGCGCAGTTCATGCGACATATTGGCCAGAAACTCCGATTTGTATTTACTTGAAATTTCAAGCTCTTTGGCCTTCTGCTCAATATTTGCCCGGGCCAGTTCGAGCTCCATATTTTTATCGGTGATCTTTTTCTTTTGTTCTTCCAGGGCGCGGGTCTTTTCTTCAAGCTCTTCGTTGGTAACCTGCAATTCTTCCTGTTGCTCTTTCAGGCTGGCCTCTGATTTTTTTAGCGCCTTGGTTTGTTCCTCCAGTTCCTCGTTGGCCACACGCAGTTCCTCCTGCTGGGTCTGCATCTCCTCATTTTTGTGCTTGAGCTCTTCCTGCTGTATCCTGAGCTGTTCGGCCTGCTCGGTGGTCATTTGCAGCATATGCTGAATCTCTGTTCTGGTTTTGATGGAGTTAAAACCAATGGCCAGGCTTTCGGAAACCTGGTTGATCAGTTCCATCTGAAGCTTTGTCATCGGCCCGGCAAAACCCATCTCAATCACACCAATAACCTTGCTTTGATAAACCAAAGGGGTGACCAGAATATTCTGCGGACTTATTTTACCCAGCCCGGACTGAATATAAATATAATCCTTTGGCGGATCGGTAAACAGGATGGGTTTTTGCTCCATCGCCGCCTGCCCCACCAGGCTTTCGCCAAACTTAAATTTTGTGGTATTGTCTTTCCGCACATCAAAGGCGTAAGAACCTGATAGTTCGAGTACTTCTTCGCCACCTGCCAGATACACCGCTCCAATTTTCATATTCAGGATTTCCGCCAGCACCGAGAGCAATTTATCGGCGAGTTGCCGCACCGTTTTTTCGCCGCGCATCACATCGCTCACTTTCATAATGGAGGTCTGCAGCCAGTTGTTGGCCTCATTCTCCTCCGAGAGTTTCCGGAGGTTATCGCGCATCTGGATGAGGGCATTCCCAAGAGAATCGTCGCTACTCAGCGGATTGTAATCGATATCGAATTTCCCTTTTCCGATTTCGTTGGCAAATAAAGACGTGTCCTTCAACCCACTTACCAGCAGGTTGAGGGCTTCTGAAATTTCGCCCATCTCATCATTCCCGCCCTTAATTTCCTTTTTCGGAAGTACACCTTTCCCCATTTGCAGAATGATTCCTTTCAGATAATTGATGGGCTTAACCAGCGAGTTGGTGGTAAGCCATGCCGATAAAGCGCCCACAACCAGCAATAAAATCCCCATGAGAATAATCAGAAACTGGAAGGCATTGAACGACCTGTCCATCTGTGTAAGCTGATCTTCAACAATCTGTTCCTGCTGTCGGGTTAATTCACTCAGCATATCGATCACCTTGCCGGTCTCGATCATGACTTCGCCCTGCTCTTCCACCATCGGCTGCACTTCAAAAACAACCATCACATCCTCATAACTCTCGAAATCGTTGAGCCGGTTCATGATGTAGCGATGCTTTTCGAACAGCGTATCCTCGATGGAAGTGAGCGCATAAAAAAGCAGATTTTGTTGTTCGATTGTCCAGTTTTCGGCTACCCCGATCAATTTCTGTTTTAGCGCCGGAAAATCTTTTTCATGCAATTCATTTAACCGGATTTTATCCGGCGTATCGGCCTTTTTATCGATGAATACCCAGTTTTTGATGAGCATCTTGGAATCGTTTACCAACGAAAGCAGATCGGTGAGCAGCGATACAGACGGCGAGTGGATTTTGGTGATATCATCGCTGACCTTACGGTTTTGGTCCAGTGTGGAATAGGTTAAAATGCTACTGATGAGCACACCCAGAATGATGGTACCAAACCCAATAATAAGTTTATTTCTTACTGTAAACCTAATCTTCATCTCACATTCATTTGGAAAAATTCAGATTCCGGCATGGTTTTACCGGATCACTTAACAATTATTGCCAGTCGTTCAAGATCGGAACTCACTTTGAGTCCGTATTTTGCAGCGTTGCTTTTATTGAGTTCAAATTTTTGCTTCGATCCATCCACCAAAAAATTTATGGCTGAACCCGCCCTTGCCAGTCCCTTTTTGTCGGTAACGATCAGCGTACTGTAATCTTTTACCTTTTCCAGCACAGCCCCGATTTCATCCGACTGATCCTGCGGAATGTACAGAATGTGGCATTGGTTTATTTCATCAACATCCGTGAACTTTTTCACCTCCATGGGTTGTCCGCTCACATTTCGAGCCGATGCCAGGGTTTTCAATTCATTGATAATTGGTGAATTGCCAAGCACGCCAATTACGAAATTCCCATCACGATAATCGGCCGGCCATTCGATATGCTTGGTGAAATTGTAAATAAAAACAGTGTGCAACTTTTCTGATTGGGCAGATGCAGTAGAAATGATGAACAGCAACTGCATCATGAGCATATATTTGATGATCCTTTGCATTTTCTTAAAGTTTCATATTTCAATTTAGAAATTAAGATTCAACCCAATCAGATATAAACCTTTGGTATCGTCACCAAACGCAAATTCCTTACTTTCTGATCCCAGCAGGTTTCTTGCGTTGATAAAAACAGCATTTTCTTTGTAAACCTTAAATGAGGCTTTGAAATCCACAATGGTTTTTGAGTCGATACTGATTTCTTCCACATGCCCCGTTGAAGCATCATCATACCTGAAAACCTGATCTGAATAATAATAAAGATTTGCGAACAGGTTCAGCTTTTGAATGGGGGTATAATTTACCATGAAACCGCCGTAAAATGTTGGTGTAGATTCATGCTTCAGGTCAATCTGCGACGGATAGCTTTGCATATAACCATACATCTCATGATTGACTTTGGTATCCAGGTTATCCAGTGCAGTTAATTGCACCGTTCCAAAACCCTTGAACTGAAGGTTCTGGCCGGCGATTAATTTGAGGCTTCCGGTCAGTCCAAACTGATGCGCTTTCAACGGAATATTCCGGTACCGGAAAACACTTGTGGTCTTTGTGTATTCTTCAAATGGCGGGAAAGGCAAAGTCAGTGTATCAACCGTCATCGATTCCATCAGCGGCAGGCTGTAATCTTTGGTTACCGAATAAAATACCTCAATATCAGATTGTAGCCAATCGGTGAGTTTATTCCGCGTTCCGAACTCAAACATGTCGGAAGTTACCAGATTAAGATTTTCATTGCCATATAATTCAAAGCGATAAAAACCCGGGTCGATAATCATGCTTGTGTAATTATCCAGAATAATCGGCCCCTGATTGGCGCGTGAATAAACCAGCCTGAGCAGATTGTTATCATCAATTTTGTAGGAGGTGGCAAATTGATACGAGAAGTACGAATCATCCGGAACATCATAATTATCGGCACGCAAAGCTGCAACCAACTTCAATTTATCAAAAAGCAAATATTCGGCCCTGAGCTGGAATGCGAGGGTTGAAAGCTCTTTTTCGCCCTCAAAAAATCCCAGGTTTGTAGAATCGGAATAAGGGCTGACGTCATAGGTTGCCTTTTGGTAGCTCACGCCCGGGCGAATGGTTAAATTTTTCCAGATGTAATTGTATTCCAGAACAGCGTCCAGTTGCGTCATATCGTAATGGAAATGAGGGCTTGTGGCGCCCAGGAAAAGGTTTTGCTCCCCACCCATGTAAGAAACACGTGCATCGAAACCGTAAACATTTCCGGTAAGATTCATATACTGGGTATTCGATTGTCTTGTATTCATCGGAACGGCGCCGTTATCAAGGTAAATGGTTTGGGCTTCCGATTCCTGCAACCCGGCAGTCAGCCTCAAGTTCACATCTTCATTCGGATCGTACCAGGCCGAAAAATTGCCACTGTAGGTATCGAGTGCGGTAGATGGATTCGGGTAATATTTATCCGGATCAGAAAGCAAAGGTAAAGCCGGATTATCAGGCTGCATGGTGGTACCCAATGCATCACGGGTAAGATATTCCTGCAAATCAAAAGAATAGTAATCATCCCGCGTGCGGTCCCTGAACTGGTAATTTCCCGAAACCTGAACCTGGAATTTCTCTGAAGGAGCAAACCCCACTGATGCGGAAGCCAGCTTTGTGTTGAGTGTTCCGATCTGCAAATCCGCTGTTGCCGATACGGCTTTGTTTTGATCCGGCCGGCGGGTAATGATATGGATTACGCCGGTAACAGCATTTGGCCCGTACAATGCCGACGACGGCCCGCGAACCACTTCGATGCGCTCGATCTCATCGATGCCTATGGGCAGGGTTTCCCAAAATGTACCACCCTGGAAACTGTTGTACACAATCCGGTTATCGATCATCACCAGCGACAATGTATTTTCAGAATAGTTCAATTTGTTGCCCAGCACATTGTCGTTTCCACGGATATGGACATCGTAGTTCCCATTGGTTTTCTGTCTCACAATAATACCCGGCACCAGGCGCAAGGCCTCAGGAATATTTGTGGCCCCGGAATTGATAATTTCCTCCCTGGAGAGCACTGATGCCGAGAGCGGTGCATCAAACAGGCTTTCAACCTTCTTGGATACGGAATAAATGTCCAGATCCATGAGGGCTTCCAGGTCCATCTCATACAAATTGTTGAATGACGTGTCGGCAACCTGAGCGGAAACTTTTGGCATTTGGGCCAGACAGAAAAATAGCAGGAAAATTGCACTCAGCGGTAAAGCTAAATGTTTCATACGCGCATTGGTTTAGTTGGTTAATGTATTTGTCCCTGTAATTAAAAAGCCAAATATACATGTTTTAAAATATTTTAACGATCAAATTATTTAAGGTTTTCATTCGCATGATGATAGGTTAAGCGTTATTCCGTAGTTTTGCCATTCAAATAAATTAGATATCAACACTTTAAAAGCTTTTTT
>JAGYLT010000049.1 GCA_018400545.1 Bacteroidales bacterium | reverse complement strand
TCAATCCTGAAACCAGTCAGGTTTGCGAAACCTGACTGGTTTAACCCGATTTTGCTTGCGCATTTTTTCCTCAAGCAGGTTCGCGGAATTATTCCAATTAATATACGAAATTGAATCGACAACTATTTTCACTTGCGCCCCGATGAAATGGCTGCGAAATTTGAACATAAAAAAACCGGCGGAAAATGCTTCCCAGCCGGTTTTTGCTTACTTGAAACTGCCTCTTCAAGATTTTTATTTCCTGTAAAACTTTGCTGCGTTTTATTACCTGTGCTCCGCGCTTTGCTCTCTGCGCTTTGCTCTCTGCGCTATGCGCTAAGCACTACGCTTTCACCAAACCCGTTTTCTTCAGGCATTTCAGCATTATATCGAAAGTGCGTTCTATGTTGTGGTCCAGGCCAACCGAGAACCTTACAAGCCCTTCTGAAAGGCCCATTTCCTTTTGCTTTTCTTCGGGAACTTCTGATGAGGTGCTCTTTCCTGAATTGCTGAACAATGTTTTGAAATAACCGAGGCTCACCGCGAGGTACCCAACACCTTCTTCCTCCATCATTTCCATTACTTCAGCGGCCTTTTCAGCAGTGCCGGCATCGAAGGAGATCATCCCGCCAAAACCGAATTCGGAGTTCATCATCTTTTTCATGAGGTCGTGTTGCGGGTGCTCCTCAAGGCCTGGATAGTTAACGTTCATACCAGCTTCCTTGAGTTTTTTGGCCATGTATGCCGCATTTTTACTGTGTTGTTGCATGCGGATGTGGAGGGTGTGTAGATTTTTCAGGATTGCTGAAGAACGCGTGGGATCGAGCACAGGGCCAAGCAACATAGCTGTTCCGCTATTCACGTCGATCATCTCATTGATGAAATCCTGCGTGCTGCAAATCGCACCGGCTACACAATCATTTTTACCATTTACAAATTTCGTCAGGCTGTATAGTACGATATCTGCGCCAAGCTTTGCCGGGCTCACAATCATGGGTGTGAATGTGTTGTCAACCATCAGCTTAAGGTTATTGCTGTGGGCAATTTCGGCCAGCGCCGGAATATCGGAAACCTCCAGCAATGGATTGGTCATGGTTTCCGTATAAATGATTTTTGTATTGGGTTTGATGGCCGATTTAATTTCTTCCAGGTTTTTGATGTCAACAAAAGTTACCCCGATGTTGAATTTCTTCACATAATTGTGCAGAAAGGCAAAGGTTCCGCCATAGGTAGTTCTGCTTGAAATGATGTGGTCGCCCGCATTACAAACCTGAAGGATTGCGGTGGTGATGGCGCCCATTCCGGAAGCTGTTACCCAGCCTGCTTCTGTGCCTTCCATGGCTGCCATGGCATCTGCCAGATATTTGTTGCTTGGGTTCCAGTGACGGGAATATAGAAAACAACCTTCGGCCTCGCCATGAAAAGTGTCGAGCATGGTTTTGGCCTGCATGAAGGTGTAGGTAGCCGAATCGGTGATGGACGGATTTACGCCGCCGAATTCACCAAATTGTTTCAGTTCCTGAATGTTGCTTGCCGGATCGAATTTCATAATCTGTAAATTTTATGTATTCACTAATATTGATTCGGAAGCAAAACTATATTATTTTTAACTAATATGTTTAATTATGATTCTGAATAAGAAAAACCGTAAGTAAAAGTGTTGAAAAAATTAAAAATTGTTATTTTTGTTTCTGTTTTGATAACTGCAGATTTCAATTTATAAGACAAATCGTTAACATGCCGACCCATACATTTCATCTCGACAGTCTCGATAAGAGAATCCTGACGCTGCTCAGCAAGGATGCCAGAATGCCTTACCTGGAAGTGGCCCGAAAGTGCAACGTTTCCGGGGCTGCCATACATCAGCGGATCCAGAAAATGCAGGAAGCCGGCGTAATTACAGGCTCTCAAGTTAATGTATCCACAAAAGGCATGGGCTATTTAACCTGTGCTTTTATTGGGTTGCAGGTAAATTTGCTTGCACACAGCAATCATGATGAAGTGTTCGATAAAATAAGCCGGATACCCGAAATCGTGGAAGCCCACCACATCACCGGGAAATATTCTTTGTTGCTCAAAATTTTAACCCGCAACAACGAGCACCTCAAACAAATTATCGTGGAAAAAATACAATCCATCCCAGAAATCGTAGCCACCGAAACATTCATCTCCCTCGAAGAAGGTTTTGTAAGGCAATTGCCGGTGGAGTAGGGGAGGAGAGGGGAGAAGGTAGAAGGGAGAAGGTAGAAGGTAGAGGCGGGTGTGATATGATCCGGATTAATCATTTCGACTGCGCTGCCGGTACTTTTCCTGTTCTTTTTGTTTTTACTTCAAGCTTTCGACCTGTTCTTTTGTGAGGCCTGTAAACTGCATGATTTTGTCAACAGTTTCATTTTGACGCAGCATTTCAAGAGCTACTTTCTCGATTCCTTTCTCAATACCTTCCTGAATTCCTTTTTCTTTCCCTTCTTCAAAACTGGTGTCAAGAGAAGCTTTCAGGTCCCGGTAATACTTTAAGCTATCTTCATAATAGCGGGCTTGTTCGGGTGAGAATTTAGCTATTTCTGCCGTTTCAAATAATTTCTCAAAAATCCTTTCCCTGAGTTTATCAGGAATCCTGTTCAACCTGTTCAGGTTTTTGATTACATATAACCATTTATCGAAGCGCGTTTCAAGCTGTTCGATGGTTTTATTGTATTTTGGCATCACCAGGTAGATAAAGGTTAGTTTATCATAAAATACCTTCATGGTTTCTATGTCGGTCAACTTTACATCATAACGGTATTTTTCGGGGTCATCTTTATCGTGGTCAAATACAAAATCTAAGATCGCGATGGTATAAACTGCATTAAGTTCATACATCCAATCAGCACGTTTGGCTTGTTCACGAATAGGGAAAGTTGAGTAATACAATGTACGGTCTTTAAAAAACTTCTGTTTGGTCTTTTGAAGTTCAACGATAAACTTTTCACCCTTCTCATTTTCACAATAAAGATCAAAAATTGCTTTTCTGTCGATTTCGGTTGTCCCCAGATGCTCGCTCTTTAAATAATTAAGGCTTACAATTTTTCCTTGTTCCTCATACAACAATTCATTCAGGAAATCAAGCAGTAAATCCTTATTGGGCTCTTCTCCAAACAAGCGCTTAAACCCATAGTCTGTAAAGGGATTGATATATTTTTCAGTAAATTCTGTCATGATTATTTCTTTTGTGCAAATATAAAAGTTTTTACCCCATCCCGGACAAGCCAAAACCGAAAAGGGAGCTACTTTTAAAAGCATGTAACAATTTATGGCACATACATTTTTTGCGCTGCCGGATATTTGTCTCCCACAACCTGAAAAATGTATATGCCTTTTTGAATGTGATTCGGAATTGAAAATTCCTCATTTTCCCTTACAGAATAAATTCCGGCCAGTTGTCCTGACAATGTGAATATCTTTAATTTCAATGATGAAAATGATGAATGTACATTGCTTACTGTTAACTTTTTGCCATGCAATATCATTTCAATTTGGGATTCATTCACCTGATGCCCAATTCCTGTCGCACCATCCAGATACATCCATTCATAAGCCTCCCCAAACTCCTGCCGCCAGAGGGCTTCGTTGTGCTGGCCGCCCTCTACCACTTTAAGATGCATTTCATCCGTAGAAAAACCGGCAGCCTGCAGGGTATCGACCATGGCATTCATTTCTTCCACAAGGCCCGCTCCTTCATCCGTTCCGCCCATGATGTAAAACCGCACATCGTGCTGTTTACCTGTTTGGAAAGTGAAATCATAGATGTCGCCCGTAAACCAGTAGGATGGTGAAAATATTCCTGCTTTGCTGAAGACATCCTGATATTTAATACCAATATAATGAGAGATAAGCCCTCCCAACGAACTACCCATCACGGCGGTATATTCCCGTTCAGGTTTAGTCCGGTAGTTTTCATCGATATGCGGTTTCAGTGTTTCCACGATAAATTGTGCATAAAGGTCGCCATCCCCGCCGCCATACTGGGTATTTTGCCAGGGGGTGTATTCATCAATTCTGTCTGCTCCGCCATTATCAATTCCAACCACAATGGGTACTTCTTTGCCTTCGTCGTACATTTCGTTCAGGGTTTCATCCACTTCCCACTCGCCGGCAAAGGAGGTTGCCGCATCAAAAAGGTTTTGGCCATCGTGCATGTAAAGCACGGAATAATCTTTTGTTGTGGAATCATAATCCGGAGGAAGATATAGCCAGATTCTGCGGTATCGATCGAGCTGGGGCATGTAAAAGTCCTCATCAATGATGATCACATTTTCAGCGGCTGTGTGGTTGTTGCCACCCAGATCTTCCCAACTCAGAATGGTAATTTCGAGGGTGTCGGTGGTGCCAAAAGTAAAGGTACGGTTTGGAAGGAAACCTCCGTTTTCATTGCCTTCCACAGTTTCCCAACTGCCGCGTGTGAATTTGAATTCAATAGAACCATCACCTGTTAAGGTAATTTCCAATTGTTGGTTGGAATTGTCGGTTAGCATGGAGCCGGGATCACCCGGGTTCCATCCGTTAAAATTACCTGCAATGTAAATGTCGTCATCCGGCGGGGTATTTTCCGGCATGGATACAACAATCATGGTTACTTCTGCTGCCGGAAGCCTTAGCATGAGTAGCAACAGGAAAATGGAGGTGAGCATGTTTTTCATGTGAGGAGACTTTGAGTTGATAAGTTATTAAGTTAATGGTTATTAGGTTATTAAGTTAATGGTTATAATGTTATTGTCCGTGACAGCAAATAACGAATAACAATTAACCAATAACTCCTTTAATCATCTACAGCCACCATTACATTGGAAGCCTTGATAAAGGCATACACTTCTTTTCCGACAACCAGATCCAGGTTATCCGATGATGTTTTGGTAATGATGGAAACGATTTCCTGTCCGCCGGGAAGTTCAATGGTTACTTCTGAATTCACGGCTCCGTGTTGAATCTTCTTTACGGTTCCCATGAGCATATTTCTGGTAGATACTTTCATTGTTAAATTATTAAGTTTGAAATTAGATTTGGTAGAGGCCAAAGATAGAAAAAGTTGTTTTGATAGGTTTCCAAATACAATATTACCTTCTGGTGCCCGATCGTAAAACATTGCTTAACTTTGGCATTTAAGAATTTATATCACCTATGCATCCAGCCAGATATTACGAAGTAGTTTATCGCGACCAGATTAAGTGCAATCTGTGCCCGCATTATTGCACCATCGGAAATGGAAAAACCGGGATATGCCGAATCCGTAAAAATGAGGATGGAGAAATGTATCTCAGCACATACGGGCAGGTTTCTTCGGCAGGATTCGATCCCATCGAAAAAAAGCCCCTGTATCATTTTTTTCCCGGCAGCATCATTTTTTCTGTGGGCGGATTTGGCTGCAATTTGCGCTGCAAGTTTTGCCAGAACTACGAGATTTCCCAGGCAGTTCCTGCACGTCTGGATTTCAGGAAAAGGTATTCCCCACGTGATTTGGTAAATGCAGCATCAGAAAAAAAAGGAAACACCGGTATCGCTTTTACCTACAACGAACCCACTGTTTGGTTTGAGTTTATGCTGGATATTGCGGAGCTCTCGAAACAAAAAGGTTTGAAAAATGCAATGGTAACAAACGGCTTCATAAACACGGAACCTTTGGCTGAATTACTGGAGGTGATCGATGCATTCAATGTAGATATGAAAGCTTTCACGGAGGATTTTTATCGTACACAAACCATGTCGAAGCTGGCTCCGGTAAGGAATTCCCTGAAACAGATCAGGCGGTCGGGTAAACACTGAAGTGACAAATCTGGTAATTCCGGTCTGGAATGATGATCCAGGCAAACCTTCACAGAAATGATAAATGATCGTCAGAATCCGGGGTAGCAACAGTTTTATTTGTCGCAGCTATTTTCCTACCTATAAAAGTTCAGCCCTGCGCCAACTTCCCTGAAGATTTGAATAACACCTATACGAAATTGCCCGGGAGCATCTGGACTACGTTTATCTCGGTACGTTTCTACTTCCAACGGCCAACACTAACTGCCCTTCCCGGTGGCCAGAAATAACCCTGACCAGTCGCTACGATACCTGGATTACAGGGACTGGATAAAGCAGGGAACTGTTCCAGGTGCGGATACAGGATTTTGGAGAATATTTAATCAGTTGATGAAGATTAAAATTCGAATTGTTTCACCTCTATACTCATCACGAATCTTGTTACAAAATCATCCGAAATTACCCCTTGTTACAAGAAAATTATGCCGATAGAGATAAAATCAGGTAAACAAGGTCAGAACTCAATTGTCGCAAATGATTGTTCATTCCAAATTGTGAGATCAGGAGTTCTGTTGCGCCTGTGAAGCTGATAAGGTGGGGATTTAATAGTGGTATGGATTGAAAATAATGAAATCTTTAGCAGGGCCAGTTCGGTGAGGTAACGAGCCGATCTACCCGGAATATTTGATTCCGAAAAAACATCAAATATCTGACATTTGAAATCTGATTTGCATAGCAGAAGCGCCGGCCGTCGAGGAGAGCATCTATAATGTCCAGATATCTAAATGATATTAAGTGTGGGTGAAAAATGCATGAATCCAGCCGGCTGTGTAATTCCAAGTACGTCCAGCAAATCGGGGGCAACTGCAAGCAGCGGCGCAAACGGTAAACAAAGAAATTCTGGACGTGCCCGCTTGCCTTTGTAAATTTTTATAATTTCCGGATTTTCGATATAGGCAAAATATTCCAGGAGATAATCAGGATTTTTGTATTCGCGGCTGCCTGTGATAAAATAAGCATCCGAGCCCCATAAGGGACTACCCATGCATCAGAATAAAAATGTGTTACGTTTTTTAGCCTGACGGCTATGCGCAACTGCGGGAGGGTTGAGGTAAACAAACTGTTGAAAATCGTATTTGTGAGTTTTCTTGCGGAGACTATTTAAAATAGTTGTAAACATTTTGCCGGCGAAGTGGTTTGCTTTTGCGGTTGGAAATGAAGAAGAATGAGGTTAAAGATTGTAATTTAGAAGTAGAATGGAGAATTTAGAAATTAGAGTTTAGACGTTGTCCGTGGGGTTGTGTATAATCCTTATTCTCATTTCGAACATGAACAGATATGCTAACCGGAATTTTTTAAATGACACATTTAAGACAGCAATAAAATTGATAAAAACAAAGACCATGAAAACGATTGAACCGGATGAAAACTTTTGTGCAATAACGAATATGGAAAAGACTTTCAAACGGATAAATAATTTTATTTTTCATCACCCCAACACTCCAT
This sequence comes from Bacteroidales bacterium, assembly GCA_018400545.1. The sequence continues at coordinate 3,820 of JAGYLT010000049.1, read as the reverse complement.
CACCCCAATAACCCAATAACCCAATACCCCAATAACAAAACACCTCCCCGCCAAGTGTCACGAAAACTCGAATTTACGGAATCCCCCATCGGGCAGCTCATCAGGAAGCTGGCTATTCCGACAAGTGTCGGATTTTTATTCAATACCATGTTCAATGTGGTGGATACGTATTATGCAGGGGAAATTTCCACATTAGCCCAGGCGGGACTGGCCATCTCGTTTCCGGTATTTTTTATTATTGTGTCTGTAGGAATGGGCATTGGAACAGGAACAACTGCTCTGATCTCCAACGCACTTGGCAGGCGGGATGAAGAATCCGCCAAATTGTATGCCCGCCAGGCGCTTGTATTTGGTTTTGTGCTTTCGGTGGTGCTGGCTGTGGTTGGCTACATTACGGTTCCGTATCTTTTTAAGTTTATGAATGCCGAAGGAGAAACCCTGCGTATGGCCCTCGAATACATGCAGGTAATCCTGATATGTACGGTAACATTTCTCATCAATGGAATTTTAAACGGGATTTTATCATCCAGAGGCGATACCATGTCGTTCCGAAATTTTTTGGTTGCCGGGTCTGTTTTAAATGTCGGGCTGGATCCGTTGTTTATGTATGGCGCATTTGGTATCCCGGGATTCGGGATTGCCGGAATCGCGCTGGCAACAGTTGTAATTCAGTTTGGCGGTGTAATTTATATGGGGTATCGCGTGCGGCGCACCGAGCTTTTTGCGCAAATTCAGCCCGAGCTCTTCAGACCACGCAGGAAATATTTTGCCGAAATTGCCGGTCAGGGATTTCCGGCCAGTATCAACATGATGACCATTGCAGTGGGGATTTTTATCATCACCTACTTTATCACAAAATTCGGAGATGATGGTGTGGCTGCTTACGGCATTGCCACACGCATCGAGCAAATCGCCCTGCTTCCCACCATCGGACTGAATATTGCCGCCATAACAATTGTTGGGCAAAATTTTGGCGCCGGCCGGCTGGAACGGGTAAAGGAAGCATATCGCAAAAGTTTGATTTATGGGGCGGTTATTATGACCATCGGTATGGTTTGGGTGTACTTTTTTGCCGAAAATTTAGTGAAACTTTTTACTGATGATGTCCCTGTGATAGAAATCGGAACCACCTATCTTCAAATAGCTACACTGATTTTTAATTCCTACGTTTTACTAAACGTTTCCGTAGCGGTTCTTCAGGGCCTCAAAAAACCCATGTTCGCCATCTGGATCGGTTTGATCAGACAGGTGGCTCTGCCAATCGGGCTTTTCACGCTCCTTGCCGAAGTCATGGGTTTGGGGTTGATTGGCATATGGTGGGGCATTGCCATCATCAACTGGGTTTCGGCTATTATTTCGGTGGTATTTACCGTTCGAAAATTAAAAAAAGTAACCGCATAATTTTTCGGAATTTTTATCTTTGCTGAAAAAGGATCTTGTATTTTGCTGAAGATGCCAACGGAAGTCTCCGATCAAACCGCGCTCATGATGATCGCCGGTATAAACGGATTAAAAACCTCTTAAACCAATCACAACGCTTCTTTAAATATTTTACAAATATCCATTAACAAATAACCAAATAACGACTTATGAGTTTCGGTGGACCATATTCAGCATTAAATAGACGCATGCAGGAATTCCGGGAGGAAAACAAAAGCAGGCGCGAAAAACGCAATCAATACCGCGATTCAGCGGGAATTTCAACAGCTTCCTCCGACAATCCATCCGGAAGACTGAAATTTACGGAGAAGGATCGACTGGCTTTTCTCGAAGAACTTAAAGCAGAGAAGTTCAACGGCAGGTTGAAAAATGCGCTGGCCATTATAATCTCCGTGGCCATTGGTTTTGGGATTGTATGGGTTTTATTTTTATAGCCCTCATCATAAACAAACCCTGATGGCATTCCTGATGCTGTCAGGGGTTTTTCGTGGTAATATCCGGACTGATTCTGAATTTCATCAAAAACTTGGAAAATTAACTTTCAAATGTATTTTTGTATCGGAATATTTACATATTCAAATGCTTTAATAAGATAAATGTTTGACAATCATTTAAATACAATTCAGATTCCGCTGCTCGCACAGACCGGTTCATCCAGGTGGTGAGTTGCCCGAAGTGCTGTAGTAAGTATGGTGCAGCAGGAATTTTTGGCCTATGAAACACGGGGTATGCAATATTATTGCGCTCATTTCAGGGGTGTTGCCACGATTTGGTAATTACCCTGAGGCCTCCTTTTTGTCTATTTTTCCCGCTTTAATATTTTTCTTCCCATTTCTTTTTGTTTCCCAAAATTCCTGTGTTGGAAGCAAACAACCCATTCGTATTGGTTTTTCAAATTATCATTTCTATAAACAAAATTCATTTAAATTATGTCTGACTACACAAAAATGTGGGAAGGTCTGGGCCTTGATCTGGGCACCCACGATGCAGTACTCGAAACCGTAGGGAAAATGTATGGTGATGTTTTCCTGTCGCAGAAAAACCGCCCGAAAGGGATGGAATACTTTGATTTTGTGATGAGCGAAATTCATGGGTTGCGAATCAAAGAATTAATGGATGCAAAGGCGCAGGGACGGAAAGTTGTTGGCACTTTCTGTGTTTTTGTACCCGAAGAAATCGTGCTTGCCCTCGATGGCATCATGGTAGGACTATGCGCAGGCGCCGATCTGGGCATCGACGAATCAGAGGACTTTCTCCCACGAAACACATGTGCCCTCATCAAATCGGCATTCGATTTTAAACTGGCCAAAGTTTGCCCTTATATCGAATCTACCGACATGATTGTTGGCGAAAACACCTGCGACGGCAAAAAGAAAGCTTATGAATCATACAAGGATTTGGTAAACAATCTTTATGTGATGGATATCCCGCAGATGAAATCAACATCAGGATTTGAACTGCTCAAAGCTGAATATACGCGTTTTGCCGAAGCCCTGGAAAAACTCACCGAAAAAAAACTCACCGTAGAAAACCTGAAAAATGCCATCGAAACCGTAAATGCAAAACGCAGGGCTATTCTCAGGCTGGCAAGATTAAGGGCTGCCAATCCGGTTCCCATTTCAGGGCTGGATGTTTTGCTCGCCAACCAGATATATTTTTATGACGATCCAGAGCGCTTCACCAATTCAGTAAATGCCCTTTGTGATGAATTGGAGGAAAGAATTGAAAAAGGCATAGGTGTAGTTCCAAAAGATACACCACGCATTCTGATCAGTGGTTGTCCGATGGCTATTCCAAACTGGAAATTGCCCAGCCTCATCGAATCGTCAGGAGCAACCATAGTGGGAGAGGAGATGTGCACCGGTGAACGCGGAACCCGCAACATGACAAGCCTTGAAGGTGAAACCACAGATGAGCTTATCGATAATATTGTTAATCGTTACTTCAAAATTGATTGTGCGATTTTTACACCCAACCAAAGCCGCCAGGATCATGTAAATGAGATGGCTAAAGATTATGATGCCCATGGTGTGCTGAATTATTCGCTTCAGTTTTGCCATCCCTATCAGCATGAATCCATTACCCACGCAAAATTACTGGAGAACAAAGGCGTGCCGGTTTTGAATCTGACAACTGATTACAGCCAGGAAGATGTAGGGCAGTTAAAAACCAGAATAGAAGCATTTATCGAGCGCATCAAATCATGAAAACTGCCGGAATTGACATCGGGTCCAGAACGGTAAAGCTTGTCATCCACGATGGCAGTGAAGTAATCCATTCGGAGGTTCGCGAAAACTCCTTCAATACGTTGGAGGTTTGTGATCAACTCATCAACGGACATACTTTTGACCACATCACTGCCACCGGTTATGGCAGGCAT
>JAGYLT010000048.1 GCA_018400545.1 Bacteroidales bacterium | reverse complement strand
TTCCGGGAAAAGCACCAGTTCACCAACTTTCATCGAAACATCGTAATGTTCCTTTTCGTAACCGAAAGAACCGGCCATGCCGCAGCACCCTGATTTAATCTCTTCAACCTCAAAATTTTCAGGAAATGATAACATGAATTTCGTTGGGGCTATGGATGCCAATGATTTCTGATGGCAGTGGCCATGGAGTCTGATTTTTTTCTTTTCAGTTGAAAATCTGCTTTTGTCAATCCTGCCGGCTTCAATTTCGCGCTGTATGAATTCATCAAACATCAGGGCGTTTTTTGACAAAGCCTTTGCGTCATTCACCAATTCCTTATCCACCAATTCAGGATATTCATCCCGGAAAGTTAAAATTCCGGAAGGCTCAATACCCACGAGCGGCATCTCATTTTGCACCACATTTTTTAGTGCGGCAACATTATAATTGGCCAAAGTTTTTGCTTTTCTCACCAGACCCTTTGAAAGGAAGGTCCGGCCACTGTCTTTGTGGTTTGCCAGGTGTACCTGGTAGCCAAGTCGTGTGAGCAATTCAATCGCTTTCATGCCGATTTCTGCATCGTTGTATTCGGTGAATTCATCCACAAAAAGGTAAACCTTGCCAACTGCATTTCCATTGGGATTTATTTCCGGAAGGTTCCGCCGCATCCAGGCCCTGAGGGTGTATTTGTATAATGTTGGGATGCTGCGTTTTGGGGCGAATCCCAGCACACTTTTCAAAATACCCGAAGTGATTTTATTCGTGAAAATAAAATTGGAAATGGTGGGAACAATCATCCCAAGTTTGTTAAGCCGGGAAATGTAAGCAATGGCGCGGGTTCTCAGGGGGATGCCGTTTTCATCATAGTAATGTTGCAGGAACTCGGCTTTGTATTTAGCGATATCCACGCTTGAAGGACATTCTGATTTACACCCTTTGCAAGAGAGGCAGAGGTCCATCACATCGTAAATCTCCTGGTGGTCGAATGGGTTTTTCTTGGGCGAATGGGTCAGGAATTCGCGCAGGATATTGGCCCTGGCCCGGGTGGTTGTGTTCTCATCGCGGGTAGCCATGTAGCTGGGGCACATCGTCCCCCCGATCAGCTCTGATTTCCGGCAGTCGCCTGAACCGTTGCATTTTTCCACAGCCCGCATCATGCCTGTGTCAGATGAAAAGTCGAAAACTGTTTCAATGGCTTTGGTTTCCGATCCGGGCTCATACCGCAGGCTGGTTTTCATGGAAGGTGTATCCACGATTTTACCCGGATTGAAAATGTTATCGGGATCCCAGACTCGTTTCACTTCCTTCATCAGGTTGTAGTTGTGCTCCCCCAACATCAATGGAATAAACTCACCACGTAGCCGTCCATCGCCGTGTTCTCCGCTCAGGGAGCCTCTGTATTTTTTTACCAGCCTGGCGGTTTCAAGTGCTACCTGGTAAAACAGCTCCACATCTTTTGCCTTTTTCAGATCCAGCACCGGGCGGAGGTGCAATTCGCCGGTGGCAATGTGGGCATGATACACCGCTGTGAGATTGTGTTTTTTGAGGATATCTTTAAATTCAGCAATGTACTCTGGAAGCACCTCAGGTTTCACCGCCGTATCCTCAACCAACGAAACCGGCTTGGCATCGCCGGGGATATTCGACAATAACCCCAATCCTGCTTTGCGGAGCGTCCAGACTTTTGGAATATCCAAACCAAAAACACGCGGGAAATGATAGCCATACCCGGCATCCCGCATATCTTTTTCCATGGAGTCAGCAATCGCCAGAATCTCTTCTTTGGTCTCGCGGGCAAATTCGATGATTAAAATGGCTGCGGGATCACCATCGATGAAAAAGCGGTTTTTGCGCTGTTCCAGGTTATCTTTGGTTTGTTGCAGGATCACATCATCCATCAGCTCGATGGCTCCGGGTTGTTGTTTGAGTGCGATGAGGTTGGCGTGGAAAGCATCTTCAAGCTTGTTGAAATGAACGCAAACCAGCCCCTTGGTTTTTGGTGGCAGGGGAACAAGGTTTAGCTTAATGGCGGTTGTAAAAGCCAGCGTACCTTCTGATCCGGCCAACAACTTACAGAAATTGAATTCCTCTCCTTCACTTTCAAATGGATTGCTTTTCGCCAGCATGTCAAGGGCATAACCGGTATTTCTGCGTTCAACGTCTGGATCGGGAAACTCCTTCTCAATTTCCAGGCGGTTTTCAGGCAGACTCAGGATACCTGCAATGTTTTTGTAAACCTTATTTTCTAATTTGTCGCCATTTTGTTTTTGCTCAAATTCTGCTTTGGTCAGTGTTCCAAAAGTTGCCTCAGAACCGTCACTCAGGATCACTTCCAGTTCAAGTGTATGTTCACGCGTACTGCCATAGATCAGTGAATGTGCGCCACAGGAGTTGTTGCCAACCATGCCGCCCATCACACACCGGTTGGCGGTTGAGGTTTCCGGCCCAAAAAATAATCCATGTTTTGCGGCTTCTATATTCAATTCATCCAGCACCACTCCGGGCTCAACGAGTGCCCATTTTTCAGCGGTGTTGATTTCCAGGATTTGGTTCATGTACCGGGAAATATCCACCACAATGCCTTCCCCCACAACCTGTCCGGCCAGGGAAGTCCCGGCTCCACGGGGAATCAGCGGTGCTTTGTGCTCAGCAGCAAAAAGTACCAGTTTCCTGATATCGTTTTTGTTTTTTGGCCGGGCAATTGCAACGGGCAATTCCCGGTAAGCTGATGCATCAGTGGCATAGTGGATGCGCGATGCATTATCGGTAAAAATATCTCCTTCAAAATCCTGTTTTAGTTTTTTCAGTGGTTCGAGTATTGCTGATCTTTCCATACTGTCCTTCCCGTTTTGTAGGCTTCAAAATTAATGAAAAGCGTTGATTTGAGAATTTATCACTAATATGAATGATTCTAAATATGCAGATGTTTTCAAAAACTTTTGAAAAAATTTTAAAAACTTCCAGGTTGAAATTGTACATTTGCTTTGTTTAGTTCAATTATTCATTCATCAAATCACTTAAACCAATGAAAAGAATTAGTCTTTTTGTTGTGATTCTAGCTATTGCCGGTTTTGCGTTTGGCCAGTCCACATCGCAGGATGGCCGGTGTATCATAGAAAAACAACTCAACACCAAACTCATTCAGGTTGCCGATGATATCGGCGACTTCACCATCACCGACTCCGATGGTGTTACGCACAACCTTTACGAATCACTCGACGCAGGAAAAACAGTGTTTATCGACCTGTTTTTTACTACATGACCGAGTTGCCAGGCATATGCCCCAGTTATTGAAGAGGTATATGTCAATACAGGATCAGGAGCAGGAAACATCCTGATGTGGGGTCTTACTCCCCAGGATAACAATGCGCAAATTAATGCTTACAAACAAAATTACGGGATCACGAATCCCTGTGCCGGAACAGAAGGTGGAGGCCCGGCAGCAATTAACATTGTAAATAGCGGACAACCATTTATCGGTTATCCAACCTATATAGTAGTTTGCCCTGACAAAACTGTTCATTATGATGTGTGCTGGCCTCCAACAGTAAGTTGTTTCGATCCTTATTTTGAAGATTGTGGAGCAACCGGCATTACGGCATTGTTTGAGGCTGATTCTGAAGAGCTTTGTGAAGGTAGTGAAGTTGGTTTTACAGATCTGTCCACACCGGGAATCACAAGCTGGGAGTGGACTTTTGAAGGTGGAACCCCTGAAACTTCCAATGAGCAAAACCCGGTGGTTATGTATGAAAATGCGGGTTCTTTTGATGTTTCCTTAACAGTGTCGGATGGAACAAACTCAGCTTCTGTGGAGAATGCAGATATGATACTGGTTCATGCACTTCCCGATGTTACAATGGAATCGCCCGGCGAAGTCTGTCTGGAATGGGAGCCGTTTGAACTGACCGGTGGTATGCCGGAAGGTGGCGAATATTCGGGACCGGGTGTAACGGATGGAATGTTCGATCCGCTGGCTGTTGGCCCGGGAACTTTTACCGTCACCTATACTTACATGGATGAGTTTGATTGTGAAAACTATGCTGAAGCCGAAATTATCGTAACTTCCTGTGTTGGTGTAGATGAGTTGGATGGCTCTGGCCTGCAGATTTATCCCAATCCGTCCACAGGCAGTTATAATCTGGTTACCGGATCAGATACACAGGTTGAACTTGAGATATTCAATGCAGGCGGGCAAAAGATTTTGAATGCAATGATAAAAGGGTCAGGAAAAATTGATCTTTCAGGAAAGCCTGACGGTATTTATTACCTCAGAATAAAAGACGAACTGCAGCAAACTATCCGTCTTGTTTTGATGCAAAACTAACAAGAGCATAAGAGATTAATAAAAAAGCCCCGGTATTCGGGGCTTTTTTTTCTTTATTGAATCAGTATTTTTCGGTGGTCAGTTTTGCCGGCCGATCTCAATATCATCTGATATAATCCCGGTGAGAGGTTCGAAACGTTGAGGCTGACATTTTTGATACCTGGCTGAATGCGAATGGACTTAACCTGCGTACCGGTCATGCTGAACATTTCGATGGTTGAACTGCCGGAAGTTTCCATCAGGCCGATTTCGATTTCTGATCTGGCCGGGTTGGGATACAAATTTGTAATCAGTCCGGATTCTGTAACTATCTCATCATCCAGGCCCACTGTAATCTCCGGCATCATTCTGAAATTAACCGGAATAACAACCGATGGATTTATTACGTCGTTGCTGTTGATCACAACCTGGGCTTCCATCAGGGTATCCTCCATGATGGCCATCAGTTTTACAAACGTGGTATCCGAATCAAGCGGGCCTGCGGTTCCGAAAGTGGGTTCAACAAGTTTGATCCATCCCGGAGGTGGTGTGGTGGCCAAATCGTAAACAACAATTTTATCTGAATTGGTAGTGGTATCGTTCCAACTGTCATGCAGTGCGATCATGGTGAGTTTGTTTTCCTGCCAGTCGGGTGTAACAAAAATATCCTCAGGGATATCAGGTTGCTGCGGATCAAGGCTCAAATTGATTCCGTCGAATACCGTACCTGCAAGCGCGCCGGTTTCGGGATTCATGCGTGCTGCTTTGATGCCGCTCCCTTCTTTATAATAAGCCCAAAGGAACGGGCCACCGGGAGACCATTTGTCCCATGAAAGTCCCTCGATCTCAAAGTCGGTTAAATAAGAATTAACCTCATCACCATCTTTGTTGATGATCTTAATGGCACCGTTTGCACTTCCGAGGTAAAAAAGTTCCTGCTGCGGATCGTACGCCAGTCCGTCAGCAAAATAGCTGCCTTTGAAATATGTTTCAACCACACTGCCGGAGTCAGGATCAAATTTATTGATTGTGTACTGGTCGGCAGCATAAAGAAACTCATCGTCAGATGTGATGGCCGACCATCCATAGCTGAACGAATAAAAAGTTTGCGAGCTAACGATTTCGGAACCGTCTTTTTTGATTTTGTAAAGCTTAAACTGATCGTTGAAATTCACGGATGTATTTACGTAGATGTAATCGCCAAGATATGTAATGCCACGCATGCGAGAATCCGGTTCCGGATTTGTGAGTTCGCTGGCATCGAAAGTTAACATTGTGTCACCGGCAACTCCGGATGTGTCGTACATGCCGGGATATTCCAGATTTGCAAACCAGTTTAGGTTGAAGCTGCTGTCGAGATTCGAGATATAAACGGGAACATCTACTGTGTCTCCGGGCATTACTTCATTCTGAATTGTTGAAGGCGTAACGCTGATTTCCGGGCCGGGAACTCCGGTTCCTTCAGGGTCCAGATCATAAGCCACAACCCAGTCAAGCTGATCGTTATAGGTTTGATATGATGATCCGTGAACCCCGACTAAGGTTAGTTTTCCACCGATGAGTTGATCGGTAATGGTAGCTCCTGCTGCTCCGTCAGCAGCATAAGGCGCTTGCGGATTCATCAATGCCCCTTCAAAAGTAACACCCGTTAAGGTTCCTGTTTGCACGTTCAACTGATAAGCTTTTGGTCTCACATCGCTGGGTGTGTATTTCATGGCCCATATCCAAAGGTAAGGACCGCCTACCGAAACATTGTCCCATGCCAGCCCCGACATGCCCTGATCAGGTATAAAAGATACGGTATTGACAATGTTACCTTGTTTGTCGATTTCGTAAATGAGGTTAGCATTCCCGGCTATCCAGAAATGATCTGTTGCCGGATCGTAGGCCAGTCCTTTATTGTAATATTGCGGGGCCACAATTTTCACCCCGGTTTTTTGCCCGTTTGATATATCGATTTGCCAGATGGTATCCACACCGGCCGTCCAAAGATGCTCGCCATCGTAGGCCAGTCCTGCCCATCCTGCAAACTCGAGGCCGTATTCATAGGTTTCAACCAGCGTTTGGCCGTCAGCAGAAAATTTGTACAATTTATGTTGCCAGAGATCATCAGGGTCTGCACCTGTCATCCAGAGGTTGCCTTCAACATATTCGATACCGAACAGCGCACGATCAGGAGTGGGGGTGAGCGTACCCGCGTTAAACGACATCAATGTGTCGCCAAGTGAGGATTCCTGGGCAAACGAAAAATTTTGAAAAAATATGAGGGTAAAAAGCGCGGGTGTATATAGTTTAAAGCTTTTCATAGTAAAATATTTGAGTTTAAAATATGACTTTACAAGATTACAATTTTACGCTTAAATTGTTGAATTTGTACTTACTAATGTTTTTTAAATGCAAAAAGCCCTGAACGTCTGTCAGGGCTTTTGATAAATTATTATTGAATCAACTTATCCACCGAAATCATCAAATGCAATGTTTTCAGGTGGAACGCCATAGTCATCCAACATCTGCATTACCGCTGAATTCATCATGGGAGGTCCACAGATGTAGTATTCAATTTCTTCCGGTTCAGGATGGTTTTTCAGATAATTGTCGAGGATTACCTGGTGAATGAATCCTGTGTAGCCATCCCAGTTGTCTTCTTCTTTGGGTTCGGAGAGTGCCACATAAAATTTAAAGTTGTCGAAGTTTTTCTCAATACCTTCAAAATCTTCCATGTAGAACAGCTCCCGCTTCGACCGGCCACCATACCAAAATGTTGCTTTGCGGTTGGTTTTTTCGGTGTGGAATAAATGAAAGAGGTGCGAACGCATCGGCGCCATGCCAGCACCACCGCCAATAAACATCATTTCCTTGTCGGTGGGTTTGATGAAGAATTCACCGTAAGGTCCTGAGATGGTTACCTTATCACCTGGCTTTCTTGAGAAAATGTATGATGAACAAATACCGGGGTTTACTTTCATGAATGCATTGGCTTTGCGGTCCCATGGCGGAGTTGCAATACGAATGTTAAGCATCACGATGTTTCCTTCAGCAGGGTGGTTGGCCATAGAATATGCCCGGAAAATGGGTTCGGGGTTTTTCATCTTCAGATCCCACATGTTGAACTTATCCCACTCATCACGGTATTCATCTTCCACCTCAATATCTTTTCCAAAATCTACTTCACATTGTGGAACGTCAATCTGGATGTATCCGCCGGATTTGAAGTCGAGGTTTTCGCCTTCGGGCAGCCTAACCACGAACTCCTTGATAAAGGTAGCCACGTTGTGATTGGACACCACTTCGCATTCCCATTTCTTGATGCCAAAGATCTCCGGTGGAACATTGATTTTCATATCCTCACGGATTTTCACCTGGCAACCCAAACGCCAGTTGTTCATCTGCTCTTTACGGGTAAAATATCCTACCTCTGTTGGCAGGATCGATCCGCCGCCTTCCAATACCTGGCATTTGCACATGGCGCATGTGCCACCACCGCCGCACGCTGATGGCAGGTAAATGCCCTCGTTGGAAAGTGTGCTAAGTAATGTGCTTCCAGGGTCAACTTCCATCTCCTTTTCTTCGTTGATGGTTATTTTAACCTTACCCTGGGGAGTTAATTTCTTCCGTGCGAAAAGCAATAGCCCCACCAGTGTCAGGATGATAAGTAGAAAGATGGCTATGCTAACGCCGATAACTCCTCCGATTCCAGTTGCTAAAATCATCTTATTGAATATTTTAGAGTTGTGTTATTTTTTTATTTACTAAAGTTTGATGCCCATAAAACTCATAAAGGCAATACCCATTAATCCGGTAATGATAAATGTAATTCCAAGTCCGCGTAATGGAGCAGGAACATTTGAGTACCTGATCTTTTCACGGATGGCAGCGATGCCTACAATGGCAAGAAACCAGCCAACGCCCGATCCGAGGCCGAAGGATGTGGCTTCTGCGATGTTGGCATATTCGCGTTCCTGCATGAAGAGCGAACCACCAAGGATGGCGCAGTTCACAGCGATCAGCGGAAGGAATATACCCAGCGAAGAATAAAGGGCCGGCGAAAACTTTTCGATGATCATCTCAACCAGCTGCACCATGGAGGCAATCACAGCGATGAACATGATGAAGCTGAGAAAGCTAAGATCAACATCGGCCAGTGCAGGGTTGACCCAGGAGAGTGCACCGGGCTGTAGCAGGTAATTATTGATAAGGTAGTCAACCGGAACTGTGATGCCAAGTACGAAGATCACTGCTATTCCCAAACCTACCGAAGTCTTCACCGTTTTTGATACCGCCAGGTAAGAGCACATCCCGAGGAAGTATGCAAACACCATGTTATCAACGAAAATGGACTTTACGAAAATGCTAACTAAGTTCTCCATTTTGATTATGCTTTAATTATTTCTGTTATCTAATTTTTGATTTAAGATTATCGATTAACGATTTGAGATTTTAGATTAGTCTTGCGCTTGAGGTATTTACACTCGCTACAAAGATTGAAATCAGCTCATCATTTTCTTTGAATGCTTCATTCATTCTGGGATATTTCAGGTGCAAATTAGAACGATCGATAATTTTAAGTGCAATAAACGTTTCCCGCAGTTCTTTAAGGCACACTTTCATTTTATGAATAAAATCCTTTTTGGATTCAGCACTTTGTGCTTCGCCATAATTCAATGCAGGAGAAGAACCAGATCGGACAATCTGACCGGCAAAGTAGTTTCCGGCTCTTGAGTCCTTCAGGTTTTCTGAAATATCAATGATCAATACTGAAAAATCGATCAATCTATTTTCTAATTCTTCTTTTGTCATTTGCCCTAAATCCTCAATCGTTAATCTTCAATCGTTAATCTTCAATCTCTTAATTCTCTTCAATCAGTTCTTTGTCTTTGCTGCGCTGCACCCAGATGATGATACCCACAGTTATGAGTGCCATGGGCGGGAGGATCATCAGGCCATTGTCCTTGTATCCGAAGTCGTAAAATGCCTGCGGCACTATCTGGTATCCCCAAACGGTGCCTGACCCCAGCAGTTCGCGGAAAAATGCCACCACAATCAGTATCCATCCGTAGCCGGCAGCATTGCCAAGCCCGTCAAGGAATGAAGGCCAGGTTTTGTTGCTCATGGCAAAGGCTTCAAAGCGGCCCATGATGATACAGTTGGTAATGATGAGTCCCACAAATACTGAGAGCTGTTTGGATACATCATAAACAAAGGCTTTCAGTACCTGGTCGACAAGGATTACCAGCGATGCGATAACAACAAGCTGAACGATAATCCTGATCCGCGGGGCGATGGTTTTGCGCAACAACGAAATAACCACATTCCCGATGGCCATAACAGCAACCACCGAAAGGGTCATTACAAACGCCGGTTCAAGTTTAACGGTTACCGCAAGGGCTGAGCAGATACCCAGTACCTGGATGGTGATGGGGTTTTCTTTGCTTAACGGTGTGGTAAGCAGTCTCCTGTTTTTGGCTGAAAATAAAGGCTCTTTATTACTCATGGTTACTTGTTTTTCTTGATGTATGGAACATAGTTTTCAAGGCAATTTTCAAGCATGGCTGTAACACCGTCGCTGGTTATTGTGCCTCCGGAAATTGCGTCAACGCCGTGTTCGAGCGGTACATTGCTATTGGCAACGCCGCCTTTAACAACATCCACGGATACGAAATTGCCGTTGTCGTCAAAGATGGTTTTGCCTTTGAATTCATCTTCAAAAAAGCTGGTGTTGATTTCAGCACCCAGTCCCGGAGTTTCTCCCTTGTGGTCGAAGGTGGCTCCGGCAATAGTATTGAAGTCTTCCTTAAATGCGATGTTGCCCCAGATCGGACCCCAGAGGCCCATGCCACGTACGGGAAGTACGTAAGTCCTGTTGCCCTGATTTTCCATGACGAAAATAGGCCATACAGGTTTCTCACCGGCGCTTTTCTTTTTAAGGTCGAGCTGTTCCTTAAGCTTGATATCAAAAGGCCTGATGTCGCCTTGTTTGAGTTCACCGTCTTCCCAAACGCTAACAATGTTTCCCTCTGAATCAACGGCAATCTCCTTTACAATGAAATCCGAATAGGTTGCTGCAGCAGCGTCACGGCTGGTTTCGATGTTTGTGGAGGCCAGGATACCCTGAATTTTTTCAGCTTTGATGTTGGCGAGCTGAAAAGGCTTGAGTACCATGGCAGCAGATGACAGGATGGCTGCAACCAAAACAACCATTCCCGATGCGTAGGCAAAAATATACTTGTTTGTAAACATAACTTTAATGGGTTTTATGCGGTTGCTAACTGGGCACGTTTCATGCGTTTCTTGATATTTCCTTCCACCACGTAGTGATCGATAAGCGGAGCGAACACATTCATAAGCAGAATGGCCAGCATCATGCCTTCGGGGTAAGCAGGATTGAGCACCCTGATGAGCACTGCCACCACCCCGATCAGTATGCCATAGATCCATTTCCCCCTGGTGGTTTGTGAAGCTGTTACCGGGTCGGTGGCCATATACACGGCTCCAAACGCAAATCCTCCCATGATCAGATGATAATAGGGTGGGATGGACATGTAGGCGTTGTCAGGTGCTATGTAAGGGCCGAGGGCCCAAAACAGCAGCGACAATCCAAATCCGCCGGCAAAAACCGACAACATGATCCGCCAGCTACCGATTCCGGTGGCAATCAGGAACAGGCCTCCCAGCAGGATCAGGAAAGTTGAAGTCTCCCCAATGGATCCGGGAATGAAACCCCAGAACATATCCGAAGCACTGGGCAGCGAGGCCATGAGTTTTTCGGTGTTTTCCGCCTGGGTAAGGCCGGGGTCGGAGCTATAGGTGAGTAACTCTCCCAGCGGGGTGGCGCCTGAATAAGCATCGGCT